>NZ_JBSVXG010000006.1:0-80479 GCF_054070595.1 Pseudomonas sp. SDO55104_S430
TACAAATCCTGTAGGAGCGAGGCTTGCCCGCGAATGCAAATCCTGTAGGAGCGAGGCTTGCCCGCGAAGAGGTCTGTTCAGCCGCCGATGATTTTCATCACGGTCGCACCACCGGAAAACGCCACTTCCTGCTTGTCACCCAAGGCCTTGACCAACAGGCGCTGCAAGGCCGGCAATGCCTGATGACGTGGCTTGTCCAGCAGATCGCCGACATAGTGGCGATTGCTCGACGACAGGCAGCCATGCAGCCAACCCGTGGAAGACAGTCGCAGCCGTGAACAGGTACGGCAGAACGGCACGCTTTCGTTGGCGATCACACCAAAGTGCCCCAACCCCGGAATCTGATAACGCACCGCCGTGGCATCCACCGGCGCATTGGCCTGCAGATACTCATAACGTTCGCCAATCAGGCTCAGCAGCTGTTGAAGACTGACGAACTGCTGCAGGAAGGTGTTGGAGTCGCTGGCCAGATGGCCCATGCGCATCAGCTCGATGAAACGCAGCTCGTAACCACGCTCCAGGCAGTAATCCAGCAACGGCATCACCTGATCGAGGTTCTGGCCGCGCAGCGGAACCATGTTGACCTTGATCTTCATGCCGGCCACGCGGGCCTGTTCCATGCCGTCGAGCACGGTCGCCAGATCACCGCCACGGGCAATGCTACGGAACGCGCCAGGGTCGAGGGTATCGAGGGAAACGTTGATACGGCGGATGCCGGCATTGACCAGCAACGGCAGCTTTTTCGCCAGCAGTTGACCGTTGGTGGTCAGGCTGATGTCTTCAAGCCCCATCTGCCCGACTGCGGTCATGAATGTTTCGAGCTTGGGACTGACCAGCGGCTCGCCGCCGGTGATGCGCAAACGCTCGATGCCCGCGGCCTCGATCAGATAGGCGACACCGCGTGCCATGGCCTCGGCCGACAATTCATCCTGCGCAGCCACCAGCCGCTTGCCGTTGGGCACGCAATAGGTACAGGCATAGTTGCAGGCTGAGGTCAGGCTGACCCGCAAATTGCGAAAACGCCTGCCTTGACGGTCAACGATCATGGTCACTCCGGCGAAAGAAGATTCGGACCGGCAAAACTTGACTCACAATTCAAGTTTTAGCAAGTCCTACGCCTGAGTATATTCCCGCGGCACTGCACCAAATAGCAAAATCATGGCGCAATCAGGCAACTGAATGTCTTAGCTGCTCGACGTGTCGGTATCGCGCTTGCGCTTGTTGCCCATGCGCACGCCGATATCCATCAGGAACTGGAAGAAGCCTTCCTGGTCTTCCAGCACGTTGCTCCAGAACGGCGAGTGATACAGCGCCACGGCGCCGTGCACCAGCGCCCAGGATGCGCAGTAGTGGAAATAAGGCGGAACGTCTTCAAGCTTGCCTTCGCTGATCCGACCCTTGATCAGCAGAGTCAGGCGTTCGAAGTTCGAGGCGCGGATCTTGTGCAGCTCCTCGATCATCTCCGGCACCTGGTTGCCCTTGACCACCTTCTCTTCCAGGCGATCGAACAGGCGATAACGCTGCGGATCGCGCATGCGGAATTCGAAATAGGCGCGGGACAGGGCTTCCTTGTCCTTGTCGACGTCGGCCGAATGCAGCAGCTCGTTCAAATCGCGCTCGTAGTCGAGCATCAGGCGCAGATAGATCTCGGCCTTGGACTTGAAGTGCTTGTAGATCGTGCCTTTGCCGATACCGACGGCATCAGCAATCATCTCGACGGTGACACTGTCTTCACCTTGTTCGAGGAACAGCTTGAGCGCGGTATCGAGAATTTCTTGCTCGCGGCGACGAAACTCACGGACCTTACGAGGTTCTTTGTGCATAAGAAAAGGTCTGTAGGGGTCAAAATTCGAAGCCGCGTATTATGCCTAAATTACGCAAAAATGCACGGATCATCCGACCATAACTGTGTTTCTCGAGTATTTCGCGCAAGGCCTCCAGTTGATGAGAACTCTTCTGAAGCGCATGTATTCCAAATTTGTTTAAAAACCGCGACGGACAAACTGGACTGACTGAAATACTGATCAATACTTGAACTGTCGGCGGAACATCTCCCCCAAGTGTCACGCCGATATTGGTACCAACGGACCGCGTACCATTGTTTTACTCCTAATGGTCTTAACCCGGATTCACCCCCCAGAACCCGGGTTTTTTTTGCCTGCGATTTAACCTTTCACGTGGGCCAGCGGGAAAAGACGCTTGAAATTCTCGGTGGTCTGCTCGGCAAATCGCTCGAAAGGCTCACCTCGCAACATTGCCAGAAATTCCGCTACTTCCCGAACGTACTGCGGCAGGTTCGGCTTGCCCCGATGAGGGATCGGCGCCAGATACGGCGAGTCGGTTTCCACCAGCAAACGATCTGCTGGGACCTTGCTCGCTACATCGCGCAGCGCGTCGGCATTGCGGAATGTGACAATGCCCGACAGGGAAATGTAATAACCCATGTCCAACGCTTCCCTGGCCATCTCCCAGTCTTCGGTGAAGCAGTGCAGCACGCCCGCCTGGGGCAGCGCCGCTTCACGCAACAGGTTCAAGGTATCTTCGCGGGCGCCACGGGTGTGGATGATCACCGGCTTGCCGGTCTGCTGCGCGGCCTGCAGGTGCAGCCTGAACGATTGCTGCTGCAATTCGGCCGCTTCCGGCTCGTAGTGATAGTCCAGGCCGGTTTCGCCAATGGCGACCACACGCGGGTGATTGAGCTCGTGCAGCAACCAGTCCAGCGCGGGCGCCGCGCCCGGCTGCACGTCCAGCGGGTGCACGCCGACCGAACAATCGACATCGTCGTAGCGCTCGGCCAGGGCCTTGACGTCGGCGGCGTTGTCCGCGCTGACACCAATGCACAGGAAGTGCCCCACGCCCCGCTGGCGGGCCGCATCGAGTGCGGCATCCAGGGAGCCGTCATGGGCGGCAAGGTCGAGGCGATCGAGGTGGCAATGGGAATCTACAAGCATAAAGGGACGGCAACTTACATCGTATGAGTGGGACGGTCGGACTTCAGGGCTCCGGCCAGATGGGTTTCGATTCGACTGCGCGCGGTGTTGTCGCCGTCATTGAACTGTACGCCGACCCCGGCGGCGCGATTGCCTTGGGCGCCCTTCGGGGTGACCCAACTGACCTTTCCGGCCACGGGGATCTTTTCCGGCTCGTCGAACAGGTGCAGCAGCATGAATACCTCATCGCCCAACTTGTAGCTCTTGTTGGTCGGGATAAACAGGCCGCCATTCTTGATGAACGGCATGTAGGCCGCGTAAAGCACGGACTTGTCCTTGATGCTCAGGGACAAAATGCCGTTGCGCGGGCCCGGACTGACTGATTCATTCATGCTGACCTCCACTGCTGATACTCAGAGTCTAGGCGCAGACACTCACCTCTGGCCAGGCAACGACGCCCATTGCACCAGCAGCGCCTCCAGCAACAACACCCGATTGAGGTTGGCCTTGCTCAAGACTTTCTGCCGCTGGGCGAGGATCCAGTCCTGAATATTCAGGACTTTGTCCTGGGCGGTTTTCTGCGCCAGGTATTGCACGACCTTGCGCATGTCCATCAGCCCCAGTCCTTCTTCGTCCTGGGTCAGCTGATAGCGCAGGATCAGATTCGACCAGTCGCAGAACCAGTCGAACAGCAGCAACAGCGGGATCGCGTTCCAGCCTTCGGCCAGTTGCGTCGGCGACTGTTGCTGTTTGAGCAGCTTCTTCACCCCATCGACCACCTGTGCCCGCTGTTCGCGCACACCCTGGGCATGGAGGTTAGCGGCAGCCAGCGGCGAACCCGCAGCCAGGGTGAGCAATTCGCCGCGCTCTTCTTCCGTGCAGTCCGGCAGAGCATTGGCAAGCCAGGCCAGACTCGCTGCTTCGCTCGGCAGCGGGCAGGCCTGCTGCACGCAACGGCTCTTGATGGTCGGCAGCAGCCGGCTCGGCTGGTGACTGACCAGCAGCAGCACCGTGTCGCCGGAAGGTTCTTCCAGGCTTTTGAGCAAGGCGTTGGCGGCGTTGATGTTCATCGACTCCACCGGCTCGATGAGCACCACCTTGCGCCCGCCCAGTTGCGCGGTCTGCACCACGAAGCTGACCAGATCCCGGACCTGGTCGACCTTGATCGCCTTGTCCGCCTCTTCCGGTTCCAGAATGTAATTATCGGGGTGACTGCCGGCCTTGAGCAGCAGGCAGGATTTGCATTCGCCACAGGCGCCCTGCGCAGTCGGGCGCTGACACAGCAGGCTGGCCATCAGGCGTTCGGCCAGCGTACGCTTGCCGATCCCGGCCGGACCATGCAGCAGATAGGCATGGGCATGCTGCGTACGTCCGGCAAATTGCTGCCAGAGGCTGTCCTGCCAAGGATAGGCTTCAGCCACGGGCCAACTCCAGCAGACGCGGCAACAAGGCATCCAGCGACTGCTGAACCTGCGCCAGCGGCTGCGCGGCATCGATCAGCACATAACGCGCCGGATCGGCTTCAGCGCGCTTGAGGAACGCACTGCGCACGGCATCGAAAAAGGTCCGGCCTTCAAGTTCGAATCGATCCAGGCGTCCGCGGGCACTGGCGCGGGCCATCCCCACTTCCACTGGCAGATCGAAAATCAGTGTCACGCCCGGGCGCAGATCGCCCTGGACGAAGGATTCCAGCGAGGCGATGCGCTCCAGAGACAGGCCGCGACCGCCACCCTGATAGGCGTACGTGGAATCTTGTTTCGGAACATCACAGAATGTAAACGTCATGGTATAGTTCGGAATGATTAGAAATGTAAACCCCCAAAAACCCAGCAAATCCCCGGTTCTCAGACCGGTTAGAGGAGGTATGGCCCGATGAAAAAAATCCTTGGTCTAGCAGCAAAGGCTCGCTCCGGCAAGGACACGGCAGCCGCCATACTCCTCGCACATCCACAAGTCGCTGCCTACGCGCTGGCTGATCCTCTGAAGGCTGGCTGCAAAGCCTTGTTCGCTCTGACACCCGAACAGACTTGGGATGATACAGCAAAAGAGAAAACGCTAACCGCATGGGGTCTTTCGCCGCGCGAATTCTTCCAGCTCGTCGGTACTGAATGGATGCGAGCTCATGATTCGTTGCATTGGCTTAAGCGTGCCGATCGCGAGATCAATGGAGATGTGCTCCCTCCCTCCCCTCTGTCCGTTCAACAGGCCACAGACCCTGAGGCCCCCTTCATCCAGGCAGCTCAAGCGTTCTTTGGCTTGTCCGACAGCCAAGTATGGGACATTGCTCAAAGAGATGTAGAGGACGCCTTCTGGAGCATGTCCGTCGGCGCGATGATTGAGCTGGTCAAGAAACTGACTTTGCGCGACTTTCCTCACTTCGAGGCACAGAGAACCGGCCACGTAGAAATCAGCAAGAAACAACAAGGTAAAGCGGATCAAGAGAAGATCCAACAGGGCAAGAACATCAGTGCACCCAAGCTGGATCTTGAGAACAAAGAAGTCATCATCATCAAGGATATTCGCTTCGAGAACGAGGCTGAATACATTCGCAATCTCAACGGTGAAATCTGGCACGTCGTTCGCCATAACCTAGAACAAGTAAAACAACACTCTTCTGAAGCGGGCATCGAAATAGCCGAGGACGATATCGTCATCGAAAATAATGGATCTCTCGCCGAGTACAAACACTCGGTCGAAAGTGCCTGGGACAAATTGATCCGAAAGATCGACTCACAAAACAACAATAAAGGCTCTAGAAGCTAGGAGTTACTGTGCCAATTTTTGTCCCTGTCACTGAGAGCCCCTACCCGCTGGCTCCCACTACGGACTCCCAACCCGTACCCTGTGATTACCAAGGCCATGCATTCTGGGATGATAAATCTGCGCTTTGCGCTGCATTGCATTTGGTTTTCGTAAAATATGCTGAAGAACATCGGCGGATCTCTGCCTATGGCGTGCGGCAATCAATCACCCTGTTCTTTGATTTCGCTGTCGTGCATAACGCCCGAAACCCCGAACCACTGCACCTTAAATACTTGACTGATATTTCCGGTGAGGTATTCAACCAATTCGATAGTTTTCTTCGGCAAATTAATAAACCCCGAGATATTGCAGCAACGCTCAAGTCAGCCATTGCCTACGTCGCAAAGCGATCGGATCTGATTCATGACTTGATGTTGCCGGAGATGTCCCGACGCACGCCAAAGAAACCGACCGAGCCTATTGTCGGCAACACCTACCTACAATTATCAGATGCGCTGAAAGCACATATCGACAAGCTGTACGCCAAGCTTGAGTTTCGCAAAATTGTTGAGGACGCCAAGCCGTATACGATGGAAGAAGTCCTCGACGAGTACTGCGCACCTTATTCGCGCGAGTACATTTTTCTCTGGGCTCAGGACCGGGTCGATCGCAAACAGAAGCTAACTACGAGGAATGTGACATTCAAGCTGAAGCATTCTACGGACCCGGAGCTTCGAGCGCTCGCTGAAGACCCGAATCGCCTCGCGCGCTTCAAGGACATTTTCAATAACCGACCCACTTGTTATCACTTTGCGCAAGCCAGAGATCCCTTCGACAAGAGCCTGTGGCACTGGAATCCCGACGATGCCCGCGCTCTGAAAACGATGCTGGTCAACGGCTACCCGATGGACGTGCCGCTTGAAGCGTTATCGTCTACGTATTCGTCCACTTACCTTCTCTCGAGAACTGATTGCGTCAATATCGTCCAATTGATGTTGTTCCGCTGGAACCGGCTGGGCGCCAAGGAACTGATCCGTCATCCCGTGAAACCATGGGACGACATGCTTGAGCTGTACTTTCCATCAATGATGGATATGTCAGTCATCATCATGTTCATCATGCTTCAAAGTAACTGGAACAAGGAGACTGTACTTGCGACTGATGCGGACAACTTTGAGCACCCCCTCACCGGAGCCATGTCCGAAAGCCAAGTGATTATCCAGTCAGAAAAGAACCGCGCGCAAGGACATGGCAAACCCTATTACGCACCCAAGACCATACCGGCGATCAGTAACAAGGATGACTGCTACTCAAGCTATAACCTGATTAAGCTTGCAGACGCACTGTCTGAACCGTTGAAAGGCTATGCATTTGACGTGATCCCACTGGGTCAAGAGCATCTTATCTACAGCCCCCTGTTTCTTTGCTTGCGCTTTTACGGTTCCTGGGCGAGCAAAGGAGGACGCCATTCCTCGGCCACCAATAACAAGGCTTTTTTGCGAGGAGTGAAAGACTTCTTCAAGCGCTATCCAATCATTGAGAAGGGTGCACCACTTGCCTCGGCCAAGGAGATCACCAAACGCTTACGTCCCACGTGGGCCATGCATAAGAAGAAGGCCGTTAGCGCGGGGCTCGGCCTGATTGCGATGCAGCTGTCGCACGCCGATACCATCGTCACGGACGTTCACTACCTGAACTCGTCCGAAGCCATTGCTGAGCGTGAGGAACGACTGCGATCGGAGCTGGAGGCGATCACCCAGCTCCTACTCACTGGTCAGTATCAAGGTTTGGTGGGCAAGCACATTGAGCAGCCCATTGATTTGCCTATGAAGATTTTTCACATTCCCGGTCAAGAGCGACCAATGTGGTCCTGCAGCAATCAATTGAAGCCGACGTGGTATGGGGCGCGGAGCCATGTCAAACAAGGCGAACGCTGTTACTCGATCCGTCACTGCATGTATTGCCAGCAATGCAATCTGTACGACGACTCCTTGCCATACCTGATGCAACGCAGAATCCATGTGCAAGAACTCATTGAGGATCGCCCTCAAGGCGAATCCGAGTACAGCGACTCCCTGGATACCGAGCTAGGCATCATCGAATCCATTCTGGACAACTGGGAAGACCCAGACGCCTTGAAAGCAGCGTCCCGATACCAGCGTCGCAATGCCCCCCTCCTCCCGCACGACCTGGATTTTCTGCAACTCATCTTTGAAGAAGAGGACATGGAATGAAAAACAATAAGAAGCCTCAGCCTGACCCGACCTGCCAGACTGATCAGTCTGTCGAGCCTTTCCACTGCGCCCAGACTGAAGCCGATCTGATGGCTGAGGCTCTCGCTCAGGCATGCCAAGAGCGTCTGGAGCAAGCTCAATCGGAGTCAGGACACACGACAGAGATTGAGACAGAGAAAGCACGCAAGCCTAAAGCGAAACGGGGGCGCTCCACCAAGGAAGAGAATGGAAATGATGATCTCGACAGTGACAACATCGACGAAGAAGACGAAATGGAAGACGAGCTTGAGGATGAGCTCGAAAGCGAACTCAAGAGCGCAATTGAGGAGGTCGCTGAAGAAGAGCTTGCGGCTCTTTTAGAAGAAACCGGAGGCGAACTCAAGCAAACGTTGAGCACGCTCGGTAAGAAGCTGAAGCTGTTCCCGGAAGGCAATTTTCCGGTCTCGCCCTATTCGACATACGGCGACAACGAATGGACGTTGTTCGTCAACCAATACGGCTCAGCGCGTCGAATCAACTTCGAGGACATGCCCGCACCGATGATGGCGCTCAGGAAGGCCATCTCCTTCCACCAGATCCCCGAGTTTGCGCCGTTTGGGGGAGTCCGTAGCTACGGCACGACGTATTCTCACTCAAGTATGTTCACCATTCTTGATCGATACTTGATGAAGCCGAACTTTCTGGATGGCTCTCCTGAGTCAATTCAGCTGATCAATCACCGCATGGTCAACAAGGCGCTGGATGAGGCAAAAAACACCGAGGGCAGTCCACGCCATTACCATTCACTGTTCTACATGCTGCGCTTTTGGAACTCTCTCAGCACTCAGGGCTTGATGCCCGCAGGTCTTGAGCTCCAGCTAAACATGTTGAAGATAGACACTGTCGAGCGCCGCAAGGACGTTATTGCCCATTTCACAGGCCACATGGGCACCTGGAAGCCATTCTCGGAGGAAGATCTTGGAAAACTGGTCAAGTACGCTTTGTTCTGGACGGAGAAAGCGTTACCACGACTTCTCCAGGTAGTCGACTACGTTAAGCGGAAAAAACTGGATGTCACAAGCAAGTGTGCGGTGGTCAGGTACGAGGCAGACCTGGAGCTGGAGGACGCCCTGAACATCGAGCTGGACGGTGTGAATGTACTGTCTGTATCGAAGAAATTCTATGAATACCAATACGGCACGAACGAACAATACGTCTACAGCTGGCTTCAGTCTTATGCGGTAAGTGTCGACCATGTAAGAAACGCAGTTTACGTGCTGCTTGCCTTGATCACCGGTCTTCGCGCCAGCGAATTGCGCGACTTGAAATTCAGCAATCTCATCATGGATGGTGATGGAAACTATACGTTGCGGGCGATTCGCTACAAAACTGCTGCTGACCCCAACGCAGGCGAAGTAGCGTACTTGCCCATCCCGCAGTTCATCGGTCAGAAAGTTGATGAGCTCAAGCACCTTCGTTCGGTTTACACGCTCAAGGCCCAAGACTTTATTTTCCAATCGAATAAAAGCCGTAAGGCACTCAACAAGCCCGGCACTAAAGTGTTGCAAGCCATCAACAGAGAGCTGAGCGAGGCCACAGGTGTCGACCGTATTCACTGCCACCGCTTCCGCAAAACCATTGCAGAGATTTTAATCAATAGGAGCGAGCGAAATATCGATCTCATCCGTCATCTTTTTGGCCACAAAAGTTATGCGATGACGCTCAAATATATTGGTCGCAATCCATTTTTGGTGCGAAGTGTTGCGCTTGCGATTGAGCAAAATTTTACCGTCGAGTTTTCGGAGATCGTCAGAGCCGTACAGAAAGGAACATCCTCAGGCCCAGTTGCCGAACGGTTGATAGAGCGTATCCAAGCGCGGCCGAATGCGTTTACAGGTAAGCAGCTGAAGGTCACCGTTTTCGAATATGTGTCCCATCTTTTGTCGTCCGGAGAGCCACTGTTCATCCATCGGACAGCCATGGGTACATTCTGCGTCAGCACCCAGACCTATTCGTCTCCAGATCTGCCTCCCTGCCTGTCGCATCTGCCAGGCCCGGTGAGCAATGCCCTGCCCAACCACAGACACTGCGACAACCAATGCCCACATATCATTCTGGTAGAGAGTGCCAAATCAGCTTTGCAGGACAACAAAACGTTCTACACCAACCTGCTGGAACAGTCGGCTGACACGTTGAGTGAACGGGCCAAGAAAATGATTCGGCAAAAGATAGCGGGCAACGCCAAGCACCTGGAAAACCTTGAGCGTACCGGGGTACATATCATTCCATCGAAGGTCGTCGCATGAGCCCGCCAGATACTCGCAGCCTACTCGTTGAGTTGCTCAAGCAACACCAACTGGAAAATGGCTTGATCAAGCTTGGAATCGCTGAACTCTCGATGCGAGCGGGCATCACACGCCAAGCTTTTAACCGCTATTACAGCGACCTAAAACCTTACTGTCAGGGACAATCGATAGCGCAACTGCTTGCCGATAACCCGACGACAGCCAAGGATTTCATTGCGAAGCGCGAAAGTGAGGTTGATGAGCTCCGCGAAGAAATTCGGCTGCTGAAGATTCAACATCAAAAAGATATTGAGCAGGCGGTCAACAAGCACGTCACCTCCTTGATGTGTAATGACATCTTCGCATTTGAGGCTAACGAGGTCAGCACATTACTCGTAAAACAGAGCCAGCATAATGAGATGCTCAAGCGTCAACTGACACAGATGGAGCTTAAAGTAGCCCGCGGTCATATTGTGGACGCTTCATCCGAACTTACCCATGAACAGAGATCTGTCAAGAGTCAAAAAAATTTCCTTGTATTCCCTTTGGATCTTACCAAAGCGCAGACCGAATATCAGAAAACTCAGGACTTCGACACGTTTGAAGACAACAAAGAAGCCGAAATCCAAAACATCGTAAACACAATAAAAAAGCTTCCTGATCATGAAAGCATAGAGATGCATTTGTTTCAGGAGCGTTATATTTCATCCTTCGAGGACTTTACCCATTCGCTAAGTGCGAAGTTTGATAAGCTCGTGATTTCGATGCGCTTGCCCATGTTCGAGAAAACAGACATTGGACTTCTGCTTAACGACCTGAAGACAGTATCGCGCATTTCCATTCATGTTCCTTATGTGCAATCAGAAGCCATCGCGGCGGCAAACCGTAAATTCATGTTCCGCGGCGTTCCTCTGGAGGAGTTTACCGATGCTGACAAGGCTTCCACCCCTCAGATAACCTGGGGTTTTGACGAAGTTCATATCTACCGCGTGCGCTGAGGTTGAGATGTCGAATATCCAATGCAAAAGCTTGTCTTACCACAGCACGACTCTAGAAATGCCCGTGCAACATTACATTCTGATTGCTGACTACAAAAAACAGAACATTCTGCTTTCCGTCCCAAATCTGTATCTTTATGAAAAGACTCGCTCATCGATACAAACATCAAAACGCTATGCCACAGTCATCTCCAAGTTCTACCGATTTCTAGGGACTCAAAAAGTCTTCAAGTCCTTGGCACCTGGAGATTATCACACCATTGTTCGCAATCTTCACATCAAACAGTGGCAGGTCGCGCGGCATACAGAGCGGGTGAGAAAACAATCCCCAAGTCCTTCCTCAGCAACGATTTTTGACGATGCATTGATCGTTCGAAATTTCTTTGCATGGGTTGTCGAGTCCCCCTTCACGTGCAATGTCAATATCAAGAAAGAAACGTGGGTTCTGAACGTAAAGAGCGACAGGATGCTCAACTACATCAAGAGAAAAGCTGGCGTTCGCATCAACAGTGACGCCATTCGAGTTCTTGATCGCGAATCACGTCAGCATACTCAAAACCCGCTCATAACCGACTGGGAGATAAAACTGCTGCTGGAGTCTTACCCAGACAGTGTTTACGCAACGCTGTTCTGCCTAGGACTTGCCACTGCCTTGCGCCCCATTGAGCTCTGCAATTTTCCATATCTGGGAAAAGGCAAAAACAAACATATCCTGCCGCGCTCACAGATGCCGAAGGACGAGAAAAAATTTGCTTATCAAGCCATCGGTAAAGGTAACAAGCTACGCAATGTGATTATTCCCGCTTACGCGTTAGATGACATTGAGCAAAGTTATACGAAAAATGAATACCCCCAACGCCGAAAAAAGTACAAAGAAAAATTTGGTAAAGCTTGTCCACCTTCCATCCTGTTTCTTACCGCTGATGGAGAACCGGTAACACCCAAAAAAATCTCCGACGCTACTACCTATGCGAAAAAACTGGCGTACGCCAAGAATCCGAATTTTTCAATGCTCAATGATTTCTACCAAGCTCGACATTGGTGGCCAACAATGATGGTGATTCAACATCACGGAGACAAGCTGCTCACCGAAGCCGCAGACGTTCTCGATCGTGCCCTTGGTCAAGCGATCATGAATCAAATGGGGCACTCGAAGATTACCACGACCTACAAACACTATCTGAATGTGGCGAGGGTTTTAATCATGTCCAAACAGGGGTATGTTTTTGAAATGATCAGCGAAGACTTCAATATTCACACTCAAATCCAGGAGTTTGGGTGAGGCATGAGCTTTTCAGGCGACGATACATCGTTGTAGCGTCGCCACCTGCAGTTACATCCTGACGCCTGCCAAACGCTGACCGCTCGAAACCTCAACCGATTGTTTGGCAAATCCATGTCGTATAGACCCGCAGCATCGTTCACTCAACTTCCTCACGGTAGCCGGCAAAATCGATCACCGCCGGCTCACGCTCAGGGACTCATCGGGCTTATCTGCGAGCGCCAAAGCTGTTGATGTCATGACGTGATTAACGCCTGACTTCAACCTTGTAGAACAACGTTTCTATCATCAAGCGACGTCGGTCGGACATGACCGCCCCCTGAATCTGACTTGCCAACCGTACATAGAATTTGCATTCACGCTGGTTCGCCAAGTCGGAAATGGGGCGAGCAGCTTGAAGAAAATCTTCATATGATCGAGTGGTGTTCGCCATTAGCGCGGAGAAATTGGGAAGCGCTTCGGCATCTGCTTGACGGGACGGTGGCCACGCTGGCTCGAAGCTCAGCGAGTCGTCCTTCAAGTAGACCGTGAGAAACATTTCGGCCTTACCTGCCTCATTCGCCCAGCAAGGTGGGAGATCTCCCCCCTTACCTTTGTTCAGCTTGTTCTGCAGAAATTGAACCTGTCCTTTCAAATCACTATTGGTCTTCTGCAACGTTGCAGGATTTGCTCCCTGCTTCTCAGCCTGAGCATAAGCTTCAGCATTCTTCACGATGTCTGAAACCTGTTCCGATGTCGGGATGCCCTCTTGTCCCAATGCCGTCTTCAACAACTGCTCGGTTGCCTGGAGAGCGCCTATTCGCTTGATAACGTCCGTGGGCTGAGCGTCCTTTTCTTCCTCAGGCTTGACCACCAGTTTCTTGAGCTGGTCAAAGGACATCATCGTTTCAAGGATCAGGCGCTTGGCGTCCTCACCCTTGTTGTTACTTCCGGCTTCCTGCAGAGCCTTATCGATCGCTGCCAGCGCTGTAAGCTGCTCATCTTTCTGCGTCAGCAGCACCTTGAGACGGCCAGCTTCCTCTTTGGCTTTCGATGCGTCGACGAGCTTCGAAATGATCTCGTCCGGATTTTTCACTCGCAGGGACGTCAAGCGTGTCTTGAGCTCATCGCTCGCATGCTTGATGGCCTGTTCACGCTCATCGAAATTTTGATAGGCCGAGATTCTGCTCTCCATCTCGTTATTCTTATGGGTGAGCTGCCACACCTTGTAGCCCATCAACAGCAGCAAAATGAAACACAGAATGATCCAGATTTCGGTGAGCGACAGCTGGAACACCTGATCACTTTTCGAGCTCATCAGGCGGTTCTCACATCGGTCGTAGTCACGCTGCTGTCAACCACCAAGGTCGCATCAGGCATTGATTCAAGTGATGAGCCAGAAACCTCTTCGTAGGCTGCCAACGAACGCTCTTGAGATGTGCTGATGAGATCGATCTTGCCCATCAGCTCATTCATTAAATGAGAGTTAGCCGTTTCGATGCTGCGGTGACTCGACTCAACACTGGCGACCAGAGACTTATGCGCGTCATTACTGGCAGCGACCGCCTCCACCAACGGCACCAGCGTCGAGCGCAGGTTGTCGGCAAAGGCCTCGTTACTCTTGATGCCTGCACGATTGATGGTCGTCAGCGCGCCTGTTACTTCTTGCGTCATCCGCTCGACAGCGCTCTCATCTCTGACCACTGTTCGCAGCTCTTCAAGCTTTTCGACAATCTTGGCGAACACCTGTTGGTTAGCCTTGATGTCCTCCAGGAAGTCTTCTCTCTGATCATCCAGCGAGTCCAGGTAGTCCTTCTGGATGCGTTCCACTCGATCCATGACGTCAGAACCCTGCGACTTCATCGACTCCACCAGGCGTTCCTGGCTTTCAACGATCGACCCCACGGCCATCACAGCCTGTCCTATCGATTCAGTTTTGGTGTTCAAACTACGAATCGCAGTTCCCACCATCCGTGCGGCAGTCTTGACGTCGAGAGCCAATGTCGTGACGCCCTCGTTGAGGCTATCGGTGGTTCCTGAGAGCGTATCAATGGCAGGGTTGAGTTTCTGCGCGAACAGGTTGTCCGGGAACAAGGTCTGATCGAGCCTCTCCTGAGCTTTTTTACCGAAATCGAGAGCGTGAGTCTCCATGCGATCGAGTGTGTGTTCGCTCTTCTCACGAAGACCGTTAATGGTGATGAGCAGTTCGCTGCTCGCATCGTTGGCTTGCTTGAGAATGCGCTCAAAAGCATGGTTGCTTTGCTGAGTCGCGTTGGCAAAAAAAGCTTCCATCGCATTGGTGCTGTGTTGCGAGATAGCGGTGATTTGTTCGTGAACGCTTTGCACAGCTTCTTTGGAAGCTGCCATTACCTGATCCCGGAAAACCTCAAGTTGCTGGCTAGCGGCATCAAAAGACATGGCCAGGCTTTCCGCCGACTGGACGGCACGTTCTTCGACGCCTTTGACGGCGTCATTGGTGTCTACCCTGAAGCCCGTGTGGAAAACTCTCGCCGCCATACCGATGGCAGTACTGACCATCGCTACGCCGAAACGGGCCGCCATGCCATTGAGATCGTCACCGATGGATTTTATGTCGATCAGGCAAACGATGATGCTGAATACAGTGAACAAGAAGCCCAAGTAGTAAACAGAGTCTGCAAACTTAGCGAGCGTGAGTTGCGCGTTCCACTTCTGTCTCACGCGGTAGCCAACTACCCAGTAACCACCCATGACCAACAACGGAAGCACAAAGCCCAGCCACTTGGGATCCTTCAGTTCCAGGCTCGCGTAGGCCAGCGCGGCCTTGATCACCAAGGCAGCGAAAAAATAGGTTTTTACTCGATGCGCGAAATTGTTGGGTTCCATTTACAAGCCCTCCATGGAGGCAATCTGTTCAACCGACGCACCGTTGGCTTCGAAATACTGAGCCCAGAAATTGGCAAGCTCATTGGTTTGAGGAGCGTTCTGCTCGTTTGCCAACAAATTAATGGTCACGATGGCTCCGCTTAACCCTGGCGCCTGCGCGTTGCGCCCATAAGG
Organism: Pseudomonas sp. SDO55104_S430; assembly: GCF_054070595.1. Lineage (NCBI taxonomy): Bacteria > Pseudomonadati > Pseudomonadota > Gammaproteobacteria > Pseudomonadales > Pseudomonadaceae > Pseudomonas > Pseudomonas sp. SDO55104_S430. The sequence continues at coordinate 15,469 of NZ_JBSVXG010000006.1, forward strand.
AGACTTGGCAAAATCCGCGTAGCTGTGTCGCTTGCTCTTGTACATTGAGAAGTCAGGCATGTTGGCCAACATGTCCGAGTAAATGACCAGCTTGCGCTCACCTTGTACGTTGGCATGATCAAAGCCGTTGATCCCTACCAACTGGAGCATTTGGAAAATGGGTGACAGCTTGCTGTGTTCGTCGAGCGAGATCTGACGCACAACGGCATCGAGCGGCTTGGAAAACTTGTCGTTGAAATCCCTATCAACAAATTTCTTCGTTGCGGTGATCTGATTGCGGTCGCGCCATTGGCCTGGGTTGCAGCGCTCGAAAATGGGTTTTTCGTTTTTTTGAAAACTTTCCCCCAGCAGAAACACGGACAACAAATGTCCTTCAGGTATGTCGTTCAACACCATCGTCTGGAGGCGCTGGGACAACGCAGCCCTTTGAGTAAAAGGAAAAGGCGACGTGTTATCAATCAACACGACATATTGGCCCTTAGGCCCCTTACTCGGACAAAGCGTCTCCTTGTCCAATGTGTCGTGATTCATCTTGTAGTAGAGAATTCCACCCAACACCGCGGCCACACCTACACCAATCAGCCCCCCTAGCAGCCATTTCCCCACATTGCTTTCACGCTTGGCATAAACCGACATCACTGATCTCCCTTACACCAAGTCCTGTAACGGCTGAAGCTGGTTGTATTGTTGATTGAAGGACGATTGGACCATCGCCCGAATCGGCTCGACCTTGGCTACCAATTCGCGCAATTGCTTTTCCTGAGCGTCCAATCGCAGTTCATCCTTTTGCACGCTGAAGTCCGGCATCTCCAGAGGGCTAAATGTCACAGGATGATCAAAGTACTCTGGCGGTGGAGCATCGTCAGGACGCGCCATCATGTTCTCGTTTTGGTAATACCGCGTCAGGCTTTGTAGGGTTTCATCGGCCATGACCAGCGTCTCCGTGACCTGCTTTTTCACGATCGACTTCTGATTCATGTTGAACTTGAAGGCCTTGATCGCCTTTTCAGCGTCCTGCACGCCGCTGTCGATTTTTTGCAGGATTTCGGCCTTCTCGATTTCCAGGCGATCTCGCAAGCCTTCAATCACTTCGATGTAGTTGCGGTGAGATTCAGCATATTGGCTCCATACCGGGGCGTACCCTGGGTAGCGATCTGTGAAGCGGTAACCCTCCCAAACCCCCACACATCCAAACAAAACTGTCCCGAAGAACAGAATCAAGGACTCGAAATCCTGAATGGGGAACACACCTGCGAGAAAGCTCTGCGAAACCAGAGGAAAGGCGTTATGACTCCCGTCCTCGTACATGGTGAGTACATAGCGGAAATAGGAAATCAGCACTCCCAGCCCCAGCATGACGGTCAATGCCAGAGCGAACGAGGCCCAACCCAAGATGCGTCGTGAACCGTTGACATGGTTTTTATTCCTGAAACTCAGCCCCGCCAAGAAGCAGATGAACACGTTAAAAAACGACAACATGAACGCCATCGAAAAGCCGCTCAGCAGACCACCCTCCAAGCCGGAGCCGAAAAACGTCGCGTTGAGTCCACCCTCCAATACACAGCAGCCAAGCACCACCATCACTTTAAAGAACTTGCTGCCACCGCTAGGGGATTTCGCAGGAATATTGGGGAGGCGATTTTCGCTACGGAAATCGTTGAGAAGCTGAAGCTTCGTTTTCGTGTCAGCGGCAAAATCCTTCAGGCGTCCGTCCTCGCGCGTAAGGTGATGATCGGAGGCGCGTACGAACTCGTTTCCCAACTCGATCGCCCGGTTCATTTCCAGCGAAATATCGATCGAGTCCAAGCGATTTTGAATCTGCTTGATACGTTGCTCTCCGTATTTCACCGTTTGCTCACGCATGCGACCCAGTTCCCCACGCACGGCATGCTCAGCCGCAGTGAGTTGAGTATCCGCGGCTCGCGGAATGCCCTTTGCGCCGTTCTCTCTGGCAATTTTTCTAAGATCGAGCTTTTTCTTGAGCTTTTCAGGGTCGATTTTCGGAATGAGCGGTTCGCTGCCCTCCGTTTCCTGGCTTGAAAAAAGGGAAGCAAGAAAAGCAAAAAGTCTTTTAAAAAATTGCATCGAAAACATCCATTTTCGTTGGTCATCGACGACTCGTGACATTTTTACGCGCGAGCGAGCTGCGCAGCATAAATTGCCGTTTTTATCGTTTTGAGGGTGCTCAGGAAGGCCGCCGCCTGTAAACAACAAGCGTGTCAAACTGCCATCAAGGTGGCGAAATCATGACTGCGCTATAGCGTCATGGCAAGCGGGAAAGTGAGGTTTGCAGACTAACGGACAGACTAGCCGTGTCTTCTTGGGACTTACGGAAAAGCAAGTTGGTGCACCGAGATTTTACCGTTACAAAAACAATTTACAAAAACGTGCGCAATCTCACTCCACTTGACCGTTCAGTTGCATTGGTCATCGCCATTGATTTGCATTGCCGGTGATGACAGTCGGCAATGTCCCCATCTTTCGTTCCAAACATCCCCGCCCTTGTGGCGTACCTCGTTGACTAAAAAAGACGTTTCAGAGGCCTAAAACGAGGGATAAACGTCGTTTTCGTTTCCCAGACTCATACGTAAAGTTGGTGACACGAACGACATGAGCGAAGGCTGCAATGCTTGCCCGGATACGTTCGTAGTCGGCGCAGTAGAGCACGACGAATCAGCAATGGCTTGAGCAGGATGGCTCGGGAGCATCGAAGATTGGAATCTGAACCGCTTGGTAAGGATGCATCAATCCTTCGCTTAGGGGCGAACATCCGTTACAGCAACCATTGTCGTGATCGCAGTACTTGGCTCTGCTAGCCCATAAGTTTGCACTCGCACTAAACGACTTTCGAGGATCCATCATGACTTCGCATGTAAAACCAATCGCAACCGCTGAGTACGATGCTGTGATACAGGCAGCACAAGCCTATATAGATGGCTATCGCTCAGGGGACATCACTGGAATTGAAAAGGCCTTTCATCAAGATGCGATAATGTGGGGCTACAGCGGCGATGAGTTGCTTCAAGGCCCAGCTATTCCGGTATTCGCGAGCTTCTTCAACGCCCTGGGTGCCTCACCGGACACCCGCAGTCGTCTGGATATCTTGGCAATCGCCCCTACGGCTGCTGTTGTCCGCGTGGACATGGAGAATGACGTCATGGGCGCGAGCTTCCACGACTTTCTTTCGCTGCTCAAAATTGATGGCCAGTGGAAAATCATCTCGAAGATATTCCAAAGATACGCCTGACTAGGCGACGGCGTAGCGTGAGTGAATTGATTGCATCTTCCATCCGGCTCAAGACGTCAGCCAGCTCCGTGTCTTAGGTAGGAAGATCCTAATCCACTGGAAAAGGCTGGCAACTTGAGGGAGTAGTCGCGCTGTGCTTGAAGCATGCTGCGCGTCGTACTCTCCTTTTAGCCAAACTGGGTCAATTGCAGGATTCTTCCCGCACTGTGTCGAGGCTAAAAAGCTTGAGGGTGTTTACCTGCAGTCTCTTATTGTCGGCAAACCGACCAAAGTCAGAAAATCGGTGCCCCACATGCAGAAACGTTTGAAGGTACGACTACAGATATCAGTGCATCAAAGCGATTACGACCGCCTGCGATTGGAGGCCGATCGCAGCGGCATTGCGTTCGATGACTACTGCGCCCTCTCAATGCATTTCGGCATGCGCCTGACTCAGGCATGGCGTGTGGATGGAAGGGAAGCCCCTACTCCGACTGATTGCAGGAGCCGATCCTCAGACTGCACAGTCAACAAATCGGCATGATGTATGCGATCGAGACGATGGATCGGAAGCCTGTGATCTATCGCACTTTCACGCTGGACGGTTTGCTAAGAACTTTCGTCGTCAGGCCATCGGCAAACACTTCGACAAGTCTTATTTGCTCATCTTATCTACAAGGGATCGAGAGGCAAGTTTTGCCCATGTGATGCGGGGTTGACTCTTCTCCGACCGTCAGGCTGCTTGATGGTACTGCACCGACTCGTCGCTTCGCCGCAATGAAGCAGCCCTCAGCGAATGGCATCATGCCGGCATCCAGTCGAAGATTGAGCTATCAGTGTTCGCCATTCATTCGATTTTCACGGCGGGCATATTGTGGCGAATATCCATGCAGACGAACGAAAGCTCTGCGCATCCGTTCTGGGTCGGTGAAGCCCACTGCCTGAGCGATTTGCTCGATTGGCTCACTACCTTCTTGCAGACGCAAACACGCTGCTTCGACGCGCAAGCGCTCTACCGCTTTAGCCGGTGTTTCACCTGTTTCGCGGCGGAATGCCCGGCTGAATTGTCGCAGACTCAACCTTGCCGCATCGGCGAGCCTCTCAATAGGCAACGACTCGGCCAAATGCTCTCTGGCGAACTTCAGCGCTAAACGAATGCGATCTGATTCTGGCTCCATTTGCGACATCGCGGAGAATTGCGATTGGCCTCCGGGCCGGCGATAAGGAACGACCAGCAATCTGGAGACATCTTTCGTGACCGCCGTCCCCATGTCTTTCTCAATGATGGCGAGCGCCAGGTCGATTCCAGAGGCTATGCCCGCCGACGTCCAGACATGACCGTCCTCGATGAAGATATTGTCCCCCTCCACCTTGATGCGAGGAAAACGCGATTGCAGTTCCTCGGCGTGGTACCAGTGCGTGGTGGCACGTCGATCATTCAACAAACCGATTTCTGCGAGCAAGAATGCACCTGTACATACGCTTGCAACTCGGGAGGCTTTTGAAGCCAATTGCTTGGCAGCGGCGATGTTGTCCGCTGTCTGCATGGGGTCGATTTCGCCACCTACAAAAACTACCGTGTCAAAGATCTCCTTGCCAACCGGAGTGGTCTGGACTGGTAAACCGGAGTTGCCTATCACTGCTCCCCCAGCACGCGAAACGACATGGAGCTCGTACGGTTTATGCCCAACAGCTTTTGCTACCAGATTGAATGCTGATAGTGGCCCTGCAAGATCCAAGGCATCGTGACCCGGGCAAACAAAAAAACCAACGCGATACATGGCAGCTCAGCTCCAGCTTTTTGAGACTCAGATTAACGGGAGCCGTGGTTCAACGCCACGGTTGACGGGCGCGCCGTCAATCCATCAGCACCGGAACCTTTCATGGCTTTTTACAAACACCGCGACAATGATGCATTCGAGCAGCGCATTTTGATGCACTACCACCCTTCATTAGTTATGAGCTAGTGCGTTTTATTGCGCTGATGTCGGATCGAGAGGCGAGCATGCGATTTCTTGGCAGGTAGGATATCCAGAGAGGTGTATTTCGATGCCATGCGTTGCAAATTGCACTCCACTCGCCCCCGAGCACGTTCGAACTTAACAGCCATTTGCATTTGTTCTGACCATCGACTGCATCAGGATTGATCACCACGCTTTGCAGCCATGATCAGAAAAGAACGGCCACGAGCGGCCGTTCGAGAGCGGTAGCAACCGTGGACGTTCCCGAACCAAAGTTACCAGAAGTGATAGTTTCCGTTAGACCTATCGCTTGAGTTGATCTGCGGCAGAGCCACAGCATCAGACCGGTTGTTTGGCCGTTTGCTGAGGCTTGGGCGTGAAAAGCTTTGCATGACGTATGGCAAATAATCAGTACGAGCTAACACTGACAATTGCCGTTTTCGAATTGTTTTTTATATGTGACATGGCCCAAAACTGAGCTATGCCATCGGCTTCGGAAGCGCACCCACGTAGGGTGATCGACGTTGGGCCAGATCCTTGGGTGTATTTGATAACAACGGTCATATCTACCTTCCTATTTTCATGAAAACCTAAGGATTAATTTTAGGGGTTGGTTCTAGCAAATCTCAACGAACAAAGTGAGCGGGTTGAGTGTCTCGAATGAGATGAGAGGTTGGCTGGCCAGTTTCATCACTTTGCTCCGTTGCGGTTTAGGAAAATTGCCGCACTTTTTACATTCGCCTCACCAGCGTGCGGACCCAAGACATCGCAGTCTCTATCGCCCAATCTGTTTGGGTCAGGGTCAGCTCAGGCATCGGCTCGGATCCAGGCCCATGGATCACCGAGTTGCGAACCTTGCGAAAATAGTCCTTCAGCATCTCCCCCTCCCAAGTGGCCAAGTAACTCCCATTGGCCTTGCTTATAAGGTTGTCGATGTACTGAGCAGCTCCTGACTCATTCCCGCGAGTCCATCCTTTGGTGTCAGAAACGATCTTGATGGCACTCTCTAGTGCTTTTGCCGCAAAGATGGCTGGATCTTTGTCATTAGAGTCTCGACGATCCAAAGCCTCCTTCATATCAATGTCTACATTTTTGAAAATAGGGTCAGCGACAAGTAGCCAGAAGGGCTTTGCGATAACCCGCTCTATCGTTTCGTCCAACGCGAGTTGGACGAATCCATTATGGTAGGTCAGCGGTGTTTTCGCGCGACGGAACCGTTCGTTTAACTCATTGACCTGGTTATCAAATTCAGAATTTATCCGAGCGTTCCAAGTTTTCACAGCATCGGCTGAGCTTCCCGGCAGTTGAAGCCTGTTACGCGCAGACCTATCGCGCAACCTTGCGCTTGCCATTGTTTGAGGGAGGTGTTCATTTGCCAGCGCGATCTCTTCTCCCCGCAACCGCAGCGCTAGTTCTACGAAGCTGATTCTCTCTTTTATGAAACGGTCAGGATCAGTGTGACTGCCATAGGCAGCATTCACGAAATTGCCACAAACGTAATCCCACGAAAACCAACCAGAGACCGGAATGTCGTGACCAAGAGTGTTTCTTTGGGTATACGAATAATATCTTTTGGACAGCTCGTCGACCCCTAGCTCCCTCGCGAGCCGGTCATGGAGTGTCTTCCACTTCGGTATCTGGGATTCTATCTTATTGCCCTTATAGTCGTAGTACGGCAGTGCATCCTTGACGATACCGAACGCTTGGTTAAGAAGGCGTTGCTCAAGCTCTGAGTATGCTGTCCAAATGGGCTTATCTACATAGCGCTGAGCAAAGATGTCCGTAAGCATACTGTTATCATGGCTCCGTAAGCTGATGTTGGTTAGAGCGCCCGATCTACCAGCTCCGAGTGAGCAAAGTGTTGATCTGAACCATTTATACATCTTCCTGCATTCACATCTCTACACAAAGATGCCCGTCCATCATGGTGGGTCGCCGCGACAATCTAGACGATCCTTCCACACTGATTGATCCTAGCTTTTATAGTGCGACATCCAACACTGGAGTGGCTGCGATTGGCCCGTCTCTAACGTTCACGACCACGCAGTGTGACGGCAAAATCCGATGCAAATGACCAGTCAGGTTGAGTACAAATGGGTGGGCAAATATGTGCAGTTACACATTGCGATACTGAGCACTTCCTTGCTCTACTCGATGTATTCCTGATCCGGCCGGATTGTGTTCGCAACGCGAAGGGCATTCGTTCCACAATCTGGACTCGGCTGAAGCTTAGGGATTGATATGAAAGAGATGACCCTAGAAGAGCGCAAAGCCTACATTCAAGCAGTGGCCGATGAGGTCGCTCAGGGGAAGCTGACGCTCGGCGGCGCCGTTAAACGTCTTCGTGAAAACATACTGGGCCTGAACCAAGAGCGATTCGCGATGGCTTGCAAAATTTCAAAGCGGGCTCTATCACAGCTTGAGGTCGATCGCGGTAATCCGACTCTCGCGACCCTGGAAGCTGTATTCAAGAAGTTCGGTCTCACGATCAGCCTGGCTCACCTGAATCCGGTAGATCTCAACGCTGCAACCGCACTGAAAAACAAGGCCAACTTTGCCATTCCCCTCCCCTCTTCAAGCATACGGATTAAGGTGCGTTAGCCACCTGCCTACGTGCCAGCCGAGAAAGAGAAGCGAATAGGCATCGGGAGAAATTTTCCGCTGGATGAATACCCAAACTGAAAAAGCGCAGAGCCTCAGATAAAGCTATTCACTCTTGAGCAAATCAGCCTCCAGAAGCGCACGCAATCCTAACTGCTGCGAGACTGTTTCCAGGAGAAACTTTACTGAAAGGACTCTGCGGCTCTTCAAAAGTTACTACCGTAGTGATGCCGATATCGACGCTGAACCCGATGTGCTCTTGAGGTGAATCCCACCCAATTGATTTCATGAACTTGCATGGACTCTACATCCACCTTTAGCGCCGGCTCACGCCCATCCTGGTCGCCGCTTGCTGAGGGGAACGTCGGCGTGTCCTCACCGAAGATATCCGGAAAGATTTCCGGCAAGAGTTCATGCTCCGTTGCATCCATAGCGGCCGCTGTCACACAAAAGTCAGGCTCTGCTCCCTCCTCCGTCATGGTGAACAAATCCACATCGACGTTTGTGCTGTCTCTAAGCTCAAGGGGCGCTAACCTGCACGCATGCCGAAACAACACCACGTTAAGGCCATTTTTGACCTGCACAGATTTGAAGAGTATTCCGTCGAACTTAGGCGAGCATGCGTTTGCCAAGTAGTCGGCAACGACCTGAGTGGGAAGATAGCTGGTAACTTCGTCCCCCGGCATGACGGGGCGCGTCATTAAAAATCCCAAACGGCGCAAGAAGGCCACACGCTCCAGTCTTTCCTTCCAGGTAGGATCAAAAATGCTGCCCTGATCATGAACCGCATCCAATGCATTAAGATCGAGCAGTCGAAGCGGGCGGGTTACGTTGAACTTAGCAACAACCACCCAGCTCCCCACCGGCGGCCTGACTTCAGCAATTGCCGTTTTGTGATTGCTCGCACCATAGAACACCGAGATACCTGGAGCACTCATCCGTCCGGCGACGACCACATTATTTGGAGGTGGGCCAAGCTCAAGATCTGGCCGCGCCAATGGTTTTTTAAGCAGATCTACGCAATGGAAGGTTCGGGCTCGGTAGAAGTGTTTTATTCGATTCCGCGGCCCCACACTAACGATTATCGGAGGGGGTTTTCGTGTGCGCTTACGGAGGAAGCCAAACGCGCTGCTTCGCGAAGTCAGCTTATCCAATCCCTGAAATAGCTCATCGAGAAACTGTGTTGCACCTTGATTGAAGAAACGTGCCTGCGTCTTAAGTGTTTGCTCGAAGTCCCGCCATTCCACATCCCACTTCGAACCTGTTTGCAAGGTTTCCTGGTAGTACGAGCCAGGGTCAAATTCCTGTTCTTCTCCAATATCATCAGGGCTGTAGCTGGTATGGCGCTCCGACAGGATCGCAAGCAGATCCTGGGCTGCATTTTCCGAGCACCCTACAGCGTCTTGAATGGCATAAAGAACATGGGTGCCTTCCCGCTCCCAAAAATACTCGGACTCATCATCGGCCATCAATGCCTGCTCATAGTCCTCTGGTACATTCCTGGTGCGCACGTAGTGATCAGAAAACGCAGACTCTACCCGGTCGCTGAGTTCCTCAAGCGAGATAGTTTCTAAACTCGATGAGCAGTAATCGCAAACAGTCGTCGGCCCCGTCGAGAAAATATCAAGGGATAGATACGTCTCCCTTACACAGTCACAACAAATTCGCTTCGAGATAATCATCGTAATGTCTTCAGCATGCGTGGGCTCTTTTTGAAAAGCACCTGGACGTTGGGGTGAGGTCATCACCTGAGCTTTTGATAGCCCAAACCCAATCTGTCAGGGCGAGATACCACACCTTGAAATACCCGGAGTACATTTCAAACTCGGTACTTTAGCGAGTGTCGAGGTACCCGTGATGGACTACCGATATCCTGATGCAGGCCAAATCTCAACGTTGTTGTGCGCCGGCTCTTTCGAAGATTCCCATCTCGCCCTGCATTCAGGCGGGATATGAGTGTTATAGCCGGCCATCAACTGGAGAGCCCATCATTCGTCCTTCTCACCTACAGGTTCGGAGTCCATCTAATGGCTAATGAGCGTTACCCCAGGGTCACCCACCATCACATAGGGCGCCCAGTAGGCGGGGTGTTTAGCTATTCCACGTCCGGACTGCAGTGATTTGAGCATGGCTTGCTGAAGTAACGATGCCCCTCCCTCCTCGGGATCTTTTACGGCGAGATCAAACATCTCGACACCGAGACTAGTCGCCGTGGAATCGACCACCGGCCAGAGTGAGGCGATTACCGATCGCGCCCCGGCAAAGAAAAAAGAACTTGCCAGCCCTGTCAGCGCTTCTGAACCGAGCAGTCCATCGCTTCCACCCGTGCTACAGGCATTAAGCAGAATCAGATTCGCGTCAAGGCGCAAGGCAGCAACGTCACTGGACGTTAGAAATGCAGGCTCAGGTTCTCCAGATGCGGCAGTCATCAACAAGGCGGGCTCGGATTGCTCCAACATTTCAGAGGCAAGGAAACCGTGGGTGGCGAAGACCAATACCCGATAGTTTTCGGGCCCAGCACTGATCAAGTTGGATTTGGTCGCTTGAGGGCCAATCAGCATTTTCGTTCGATGGGCGTCCAGTAGGACACCAATACGTTCGAGCTCTCCTGCCGCAACAATCGAAGACGCATTATCCGCGGGGCGTTGTGGCAACAGCAAAGCCACATAACTGCCGCGTACTGGCGAGCTCGCGAGAGGAGAATCAGGACTCCCCACTCCCAGAACGTCATTGCGTGCCAAGGTAGGACGCAACCCCCTGAGCTTGCTTAGCGTTGCAGGAGACGGAAGATAGGCGAGCTCATATCGACGAAAGAGCCAGTCAACCTTGTCGTACTCCGCTACATCAACTGACGATCCAGGAGATTTTTCAACCAGAACACTGAGCGGCAATCCTTCCCACACACCATCAGCGACTAACAACAATCGCTCAGTTTCAGGAAACGCCTCCAGCACAGTGGACAGGGACTCCTGAAAGAGCCTGTGCGCAATATCGAGTGAAAAGCTCTTGGTTGCCGCTTGGGCGTCCGCGCGGTTCGGAGCAAGCTCGCGCACCAACGTCTCTACATCAGCTCGAAATTCCGAGCGAATTCTTTTGATAGGCACCAAACGCTGCTCATCTCGGGTGGTGGCGAGCACGTACCCCCGATCCGAACTGAATGCGAACTGAAGTAGCACTTCTCGTTTTGACAAAACCCGTTGCACATCACCAAGCTCGTGCTTTTGACTTGCATCAGCAGCATCCAGAACTCCCGCAGCGGCGAGCTGAATCTTCTGTTCGGCGAATTTGGCTTTCTGTATTTCCAGCTCTGACGCAAGCCGCGATCCCGTTTCCTGTGCGTCGATTGCCTTAACTTCTCCGGCACTTAACTGGGCATAGGTTTTGCGAGTAGTCGCCAACTGCCTGCCCGTGGTGAGGTACGCCTCAATGAGCTGACTTTTAGCGATATCCGTCTGAGCTTGGCGCATGCTTGCAGCCGAAATGGACGCCTCAGTGGATTGGCGATGCAAAGATTGAAACGCTGCAAATACGATCTTGTTCAGCTCGTCATTGGACACCAAACCTGGCGACTCGTGTAGCAAGTCGATGAGTTCCAACGCAACCTTTTCACGAGTCTGCATCAGCTCAACAGCTCGACCTCCTGGCAAAAGCGCTGATTCCTCATCGTTCATCAAAACGATTTGAAACGCGTTGCGTAACCGCTCCAATGCTTTCCCAGGTGATCCTTCTCCTCGATCCACACGAGCCAAGTCATACTGAAGCGCGGCGACATTGTCGCTGTCCTTTCCAGACGCAAATTCAGTACCCGGCAGCGCTGCAATCAAAAAGCGACGTGCTTGAACGAGATTACCTTCTTCAATGTAAACGTTCCCCATCGCTACCAAGGCTCCTGCGACTATTGCGCTGCGGTCGATACCGCCAAATAGCGATGTGGCACCTGGATTATTGAAAACGGTCGGTAACGGCTCGAGAGGTGAAGAAGGGTAGCCAATATCGGCCCTTGCCTGAGACTTGGCAGCGGCCAGATAGACACGAGCCTGCGTCAGATCCCCTTTTTGTTTGAGGTAGCGATAACCTGAAAGAGCTTCTTTAGGCTGCAATCGCTGACCATCGTACTGAGCGGCTAACGTTGCAATACGCTCCAGAAGTGTAAAGCCCTGAGCGTCTTGTCCAAGTATCTGGGTCAATTCCCAACGCGTGCGAAGAACATGTAGATGAAGCGACAGGGTGCTGTACATCTGCACCCTATCAAGAAATCTGGAGGTTACTTCTTTGTGCTTTTTGAGCGTCTGCTCCAGCAGCTTATCAATGTCAGCGAGCTGCTTTTGAACGACCTGATCCTTGGGAGGATAATCCGTACCAGAGGCGCTCGATAAGCCAGTCTTTCTCGAATTCAGATCGGCCAGTTCACCCTGGAGAACCTGTAGCTGAGCCTGATCTTCCGCATTCAGACGTTTCACCTTTTCGCCATGGGCAACGTCATCAGGAATAGAGGGGATAACATCTTTTTCCAGGATGCTCTGTGCTTGCTCCAGCGCCTTGTCCGCTAGCAGGAAAAAACCTCTGGCTCGGTAGTAATTGGCCAAGAGTATCAGGTGACCCGCATGCTTGCTTCGTGCCACGCCGTGCAAGGAAGCCGAACCCGCCAGAGCCCTAAGTATGATGGCCTCAGCCTCATCAAAACGGCCAGCCATCACGTGGCTGTTGGATAGGCACATGGTTGCGAAGTCACGAGCACCTTCTGTGTCATTACCCTTGGAAATGGCTGTGCAAACACGCATGGCATCTTCATGGCGACCTGAGGCCAGGTAACGGGCAGCAAATATTTGCATCGTGATGACTTGGATGGTGCTTATCCGCTCACCAGGCTGTATCAATTTCCCGAACGCGTTAATTTCATCCTGCTCGGGTGTTGAAGGAACAAACGATTCTGCATTCGCCGATCCCAGGAATATCCCCAAGCCTAGCGTCAGCCACCAGCACAAACAGGTCTTCATGGCTTGTGCTCGAACATCAACACGTCTGTTGCGGAAAGCCCGGTGATTGACAGATGTGTCTCACCTGAACTGTCTGGTTTGCGCGGTGCGACGTAGGCACCACGAAAGACTTTTAGCGTCGTGTCTAACTTTTCTCGTGCTTGATCGCCCACCGCCGCACTTTCAATGGCGAGCGATGAATCCGGTTTATCCAAGGCAAAAATGTAGACCCGTTCGATGCCCGTAGTACTGTCCAGCGTCAGATATTTCTTTGGATCATCGGGGATTCGAATGGAAGTAATAGGAGTGGTTTGCTCTGCTGCCGCCATTGAATGGGGAAAATATCGATCGACCTGCCCTGAGCTATCAACGCCAAATACATAGAACCAGGCAGGTCGGCGAGCCGCCAGCTCTATGGCGTACTGCTCACCGCTGCGCAAACTTCCACCTTCTTCCAGCAACTGATTATTGGATTTGACAAATTTGACCGAGACTTTTTGTTGCAACAGCATCGGGTCGAGGCTTTCAGCAATGCGTTTGCGCAAGTACTTGTGCAGTTCATCGTCGGCTGATATTGGCTTGACGATGCTGATGTGATCCCTATCGAAGGCAATCGGCGTATTGTCGCACGCCGACTCCGCCCCAGACCGAGGAACAATTTTGAAAGTGGCGGTGGAAAGCGTCTCATAAGCACAAAACACCCGAGGAAATGGCGTCTCGGCGGTTCGAGCTCGTCTCAAGCTTTGCCAGTCATTGTCCAATACTTGAAGAAAAGCATTGAAATCAGCAGGCTTCATGTTCTCGAACTGAGGATTGCTGCTGGCCCATTGAGCCATTGCAGCCAGATCCGAGCCCTGTGCCGGTGTTGAAAAAAACAGCACTGCTTTGACGCGCTGTAAATCCGCTGGATGATTTGCCTGGAGTATTCGCAGCGCTCTCTTGGTGACCAACCCTCCCAAACTGTGCACAACAAAAATGACGTTGTCATAGTCCTTGAACACGCCTTCATCTTCAATGAAGCCCAATGTCCGGACTGCGATTTCTTCAATATTGGAGGCTTCCTGGACGGGGCCAGAGCGAAAACCAACTGCAAGCACGTCAGACCTTGGCATCAGAGGGTCGCTCAACACGATTTCTGGCCAGCCAGGCTTTCCTTCTTGGCTTGCCCATGTGGTTCTCGAGTCGCCAAGAACCCCATGTATAAACACCACAACCGTTTTAGGTCGCTCACCAGATTGCTTGATCCAGTAGGAGGCAGATGGCGTTGAAGCCTCTTCACCACAACCTAGGAGGCTGAACGCAAGTACCCACAGCATCAGTAGCGTTCTCACGGTGCTCCCTCCCCTCCCCGACCTGGGTGATGATGGCGTTGAGCGTCATTTTAGGGAGCATAGATAGTTCAACCTCAACTGCAAGCAAGGGAATGGAAGCACTCCACATCGACCTGACAGGGCGATCAGAAATTAACTGTCCCTCGAGCTCACTTTGCGACGTTTAACCGCCTGGTCGCCGATGCGGTAGAGGAGTTGGAGCATCCTTGAGTGAAGCTTATGAATCGAGCTTACCCACGCGAGAAGACATCTTCTCCCCCGCCACTTTTTGATATAGAGCACAAGGGACACATACCGACTTCGACAATTTCCCTCTGTCGACTTGCGGTTGTGGACTGTCGAATAAAGGCAGACCCTTCCTCGATACGCTCTACTAGCGTTACAAGTAAGCCTCTGCTCCAAAAAATGCGTGGGTCGGTCAACTTCGCGCTTCGAGGCAGCTAAGCTTGTCAGCTCCTGCAGAAAACATTTCACGTTGTTAACGCATCGATATCAATTCAAGCCGAACTGCACCTGTGCGTTTAAGGCTATTCAGATGTTACGTCGATCATTGTTGTAGCTTACTTGTGGTGGGTTCTCGGTAAGCAGAAGCATCTTTAGAAATAGCAAAGTTTTGGAAGATGCCGGGTACGTTCGGTCAGCATAATCGCTCGCAACTCGAGGGTCATCGTATGGATACCCAGCTCTCTCAACGCCTGCTTCTGCTTTTGGCGCACGCCGCTACGTGTTGCCACAACAATCGTGCAGCGGCTTTGCCATTACTCCGAGAAGCATCTGCACTCCTCTGGAGGGTCAACCCCGATCAACCTCCCCTTAGGCCTATGGCTTTGGAGGATCTGCTTTCCCGTCCGGCAACTGAGTGGTTACCAGAGTTCGTTCGAGGCGACTACGAGGGTGCGTTTTTGGCCGCAGGACTTCCCACAGTCACTTGTCACGAAGTAGCGGTGGAGATGGAGGCCAAACAGATATGGAATCGCATTCAATCAAAGGTCAAGGACGTCCGGGATCGTTGCCGCCTGAAGCAGCATGGTGATGAGCAATATCGGCGATTCAGGCGACTGCTTATTGAAGAACCTGTCATCACGCCCATGCAGGTTGCGCCCGTTTTCATCCCCTTGTCGCTTCAGGTGGATGAATTTTACGAAGATATTCCGCCTCACCTTCAGATCGAGGGAAAAATTTACCGATGCCCTGAATGCCGCTGGCCGATGCACCCATTGAAGCAGGACGTCGAGTGCATTTCTGCCTGGTGTCGTGAAAAGCAGAGCCTGTACTACAGAGATGGCAAAAAACTTCGCAATCGCGTGAATGGCGTCGCTCTTGATGGTGAGCCCACCGCGGGCAAGAAAATGCTGATGGCTCCCTTCTGGAAGTTCACATTACTCCCCGGTCTTCTGGAGTTGTCACTTGCCCGGGAGGTCGCTGCATTGGGCTTGGCTGTAACGTTATGGCCCGAGGTTGATCGGGCAGATCTTCGCGTTCGCATCGGTACTCAGGACGTGGACATCGACGCGAAGGTGTGGTCGTCACCGCATCAACTGGCCTATCACGCCAACTCACTCAATAGACCCACCGCGCAATGGATCGTGATACCCGACTATCAATCGATGCACATCCCTCTGTTAAGAGAGCTGATTGCCTCGTCCATCAGCGTCTATACCGAGCGTGAATGCATCAAGGAGCTGAGGCGTCTTGCGAACACTTTCTGAAATCACCACAACACTCTTTCTGGCCCTGGCAGCACGATACGCCAATGGGAAACCGGAACTCGCAGACGCGGCGGCTCTTATTGCAGGCAGGACACAGAAGTGGACAGTGTGGCCTAGCCTCTCACTTGAAGAGCAAACACAGATCGCGGTGGGCCTCAGGCTGCGACCTATGCCCTTGGCCCAACCAAGTTATTTTTTAAAGGAGGCGTATTCGGTATTTGCTGAAGAATTCAGCCTGTTTCAGTTGTGCGATCCTGATCGACGAGGCCATCCCCTCAGCGAATCAGATACCTATGACGTCAAAGCCGGTTTGAGCCTTGAAGTCATTATCACAGAACACTACGAAGCGCTTCGCAACTGGCGTCAAACCGGCCGCGCCGTAGCTTTACCCGAGGGTGGCGATATCCTTCTGAAGTCGGTATCCGCAAGCCGAACGAGGTTGTTCAATATCAAGGAAAGCGAACGCACTCTCCTTCCCTCGCAGAGCAAGGTGATATCGGTAACGAGCTCACCTGCCACTCCCCAAGTCACTTGGCATTACCGTGATCTGCACGACCTGGCGTTGCAACTGGACAGTACGACGGGACTGCACAATAGCCACGTCAGCTCGCTGAAAAACCTCTGGAGAAAAGAGTCAGAGAAGACAGTGGATGCGGGAAACTTTTATCGCATCAACGCCGCCACCGGCACCGGGAAATCGGTTGTGATGCTCCTGATGGCGATCAATGCCGCTGCACGCGGCCATAAGACGGTCGTTGCGGTACCCAGCTTGGTTGATGTAGCCAACACCGTTCAAAGCTTGCGTCGATCCACACAGGCAACCTCAACCACGTTGAAGGTCGCGCCACTGCATTCCTTCAAACGTATTGCGGAACAAGCCAGCCTCCATTTTGTGCAGGAGAAACGTGATCATCCTTACGACTACTCCTGCCTGTTAAACACCTTCAGTACAGAACATGAAGACATGCCTGTGGGTCAGGAGCCATGCTTCAGACTGCAGTTGACAGACAAGAACGCCCAAGGAGAAGAAAGCAGCAAAAAGCTTCGGCATTGTCCATTTCTATTCACCTGTGGGATGACCTCAATGTTGGAGGAAGCGCTCAAGGCCGACATCATCGTCGTCAACCATCACGCGGTACTCTCAGGTTCGACGCGGATTCCATTCGAGGACTCAGACAAATACCCAGGCCCCCGCAGCTTTATTGAACTGCTTCTTCGGCATGCGTCGGTTTTCCTGGTGGATGAAATCGACGGCCTACTCAAATCCGCCATCGATGGCAGCGCATTCGATCTTGAGTTAGGCAATGCGAATGACAGTAGCCCACTGAAAAAGCTTAACTCGACCCTGGTAGGGGCATCCAGGATTTCGGGTATTGATCGCAGCAGTCTCCTGCGGATCAAATGGCCACTGAATTACTGTGCCAATGGCGTCGATCAATTGATGTACCTGCAGCAACGTCGTTTTTTCGAGTGGCCCAAAAAAGAGACCACTTGGGCATCGGCCGAAGATGGTCTGATCATGAGATCTCTCGGCATCAGTTTCGACACACTGCAGAATCTGTGCAGCCCTGAAGAAGCTGATGTTCCTGACCACCTCAAAGATCTGCGCAGGAATTTGATCCTGGTGAGCGGTCAGAATGCTCCACACCCTGAGCACCACGCTATGGAGATAGGCAGGATAACTGCCTCGCTGTCTGCTCAAGGTTTGCTTCCTGCACGGCTTGGACAAGAGCGTTTGAAGCGCCTAAAAGCAGCACTTATCCTGCGCCGACTTTTGGATCTCACCGAAGCTTCGCTACGTGACCTGCAAAGCGAATTACCCTCCTTTGTCGGGGCAGAGGTGCCGTTTGCCTATGATCTGCAGCGAGATCTCAAAGGCAGGGAACCCCTGTCCTTAAGCCCGTTTGGCCCTCTGCACAGAACTGTTTATGGTTTCAAACGCAGGCAGATCGCCCTCAATGAATCGGTGTTGAATGTGGTGGCCATGCGCGGGGATCCACACAGCATGCTGTTGGCTCTTCCAGACATCAGCGCCTTGGGTTATGCCGGCGTGAAAAGAGCGTTTCTAGGATTCTCCGCCACAGCCTATTTCCCGGGTGCGAGTGCCTACGATCTCAAAGCTCGTGACTTCATTGATGTCCCCGACGCCGAGGGGCAAGTCACTTTCGAAGACATTGCGCTGCAAACGGTTGTTTCGGGGGCGCCGTTTCATGAACGACCACAGCGAATCAAGGATCTGGCACAAGAGATCTGGCCGAGGTTGGAGAAACTTTTGATTCAGCTGTCCAGCACGACAGAAACAAAGGATCGGGCCAGATTGCTTTTGGTGGCAAACAGTGATGCCGACGCCGAGCTTCTGGCCATTACGCTGTCGCGGTTGGCACCCACCCCGATCGTGGGCTGGGTAAGAGGACGCGCCAGCGAGGCAAGAGCCACCGCACTCAACGCCAACGACACCCTCATCTATGACGACTTGACTGAATTCACCTCAGGCAAGCACAAAGACAAAACCATCCTTGTCAGTGCACTGCAGCCAATGGCTCGGGGGCACAATATCGTGAATGACAATGGCTTATCGGCCATAGGCGCAGTCATTGTTTGTGTACGTCCGTTGCCATCCTCTGATGACCCCAAAAACAATTTGGCCCATCTCTGTTATGAGACGTGGAACACCATCGCTCCCTCGTCAAGCCTGGGTGCAATACTCAGAAAAGAACGTGGAATGGCAAACTCGATTCTCCACAGAATTCGCAGTTCACCGCCAGCATTCAACCAACAACCTGCGAATGTTCGCCACTACACCGTGATGAACATCCTGGTTTCCCTCACTCAACTGATTGGCCGCGGGCGACGAGGTGGCACACCAGTGACCTGCTACTTCGCTGATGGGGCTTTCAGACTTGGCCGCGTGAAATGGTACTCACTGCTAGATACGAGTGTGAGGCGCTTAAAGGACGAAGGGGTCTGGCCCCAATTCGCAAACCATCACAACGGCATCGCAACAGCTGTTGAACAATATATTCGTCGCTCTGTGCAGGAAGCCTCATGAAAGACCAAGAATTGCGAACCAGCCTTTTCAGCTTTGATCCCAGCCAGTTGGCACCCGCCTATCGCGTGCAGATCGGTCCAGACTATCTGTCAGCTTGGAATGTCCTTCAAAGCTTAAGCAAGAAAACGTATTCGAATCTGCCCACCAACGCGCTCGAAGAAATGCTCTCGGCTCTCTCCAAAGGCCCCGTAAAAGTTGCATACAAACCGTATTTTGATAGCGGCAATGCTGCAATCCTCATGCTGTTCCCGCTACCGGTTGAATTGATCAACCAGGTTCTCCAGCTCTGGGCAATGGAAATCATGCGAAGACATGATGCTGCTGCAGAAGGACTGGAGAGCAAACTCATCGTGACCGACGTTGTGCCACTGTCGGCGCAATCGCTTTTGAACCTGGGGAAGATCTCTCCACTGGCTTACCCCACTATCCCGTGGCGCATTGCACTGGAGATGCGTAATACGCCCCTTCAAGTGCAAAGGCCTGCTACCGCCACAGAAGTTGCTGGGGCGAAACGGGATGTGCGCCTGCACCTCACGTCTGACAGCTCGCTGGTGACATGGGATGACCCCGTGATTGCCACGTCCAAAGCGGGCGAGTACCTCTGCAGTTCCTTGCATGTCATCGAGCCAAAGCTCGTATTGCTTCGCGACCGAGAGGAGCCTTTCATTCAGCTACGAGTTCACATGAGCCACCTAATGCCAAGCTGGATTGGAAAGAAACGGCATGCGTGGGTCGATGCTGGTGGCGTCATCGTGCATGCAGGTGTGAAGTCCATTCCCAAGGACGGTGGCTTCCGAAATATCTACGAGTTCCCATCAGATGACTTGCTCAAGTTTTTACCGGGTTCAAATCATCTACCAACGCTGACTGAAGGAAGCATTGGCGTGGATAGCCCGTTCCGGCCTTACCATGCGGTCATGCCTTCGAACCCCAAAATAGGATCAGGCCCCGGTTCATTGTTCTTCGATATGGCGAGCTTCCATCTGCTCGCGTGTTTGCCTGGCTCTGCTCAATTAAAGGTCAAAAAAGCGGTCTCGAGCCTGAAGTCACCTCCACCCAATAGCCAAAATGCAGTCGCCGAAATTCGAGTGGCGGTCTTGTCGGCGCACACTCAAACACTGCTCAGGCTAACTGAAGCGAGCAAGACTCTCGGGAGCATGCCTTTCTTCAAGAAAATTGCTCCCCCTGCCATCGCCCTGCATCGAATCGAAGCACCCGACAGTCAGACCATGCTTCATGGAGATCATGGCCTTGATGAGTTAAAACGCTGGCTTCTCCAACACATCATTCCCGCCCTCAAACAATCAGGGCTTTCGGTGGCCATCGTTGAAACCAGTGTCGAGGCTGCGGCCAAAGCGGACAACGACCCTAAACATTTCATTCGCAGAATTCTTGCCGAGCAGGGAATCGGTACCCAATTCATCATGCGCTTGCCACCCAGCGCTGAAGTTCAATCGCCGAAGGATGAGGAGGAAGATAATCGTGACTTCAAGGCATTGAATGCAGTCACCGAAGCCATCAGGCTTTTCGGCTATTTTCCTACCCTGTTCCCTCGCTCGAAGAATGTCCCTGAGGGCACCACTGTACAGTCGGTCTTTCTCGACAGGATCACAGAGGCTGGCGCGGAAAAGTTTCTCCCCGTTATCACCCGTGTGATCGCCGGCGGAACGAAAACCGACATTTTCTGGTTTGATCACCCTCAGTCGCAGCAAGGGCGTTGGTTCCCTTTTACTGAAGGCGTGTGTGCAATGCATGCATGGCCCGGACTGTTGGACAAGAGCCAGACCACACGGCTCATTGACCAGTCCATGCTGACATCCACACCCAGCGCCAGTAGCCCCTTGATTGTGTGTCTCCACAGCTTGCTGAGAAGCCTGTATGGCGGCTTGAAGGACAGCCCTGGCTCTGGACTTCCACCCGTCCCGACTGGTGCTGCAATCGTTCGTGTGAGGGCAGACAGAGATGTCGCCCAAGTGACGGGTGACCACGTTAGTCATCCTGAGGGGCCTTATTACATCGGGCGCAAACTGGGTCTCTTCCAGTCGATGGCGAGTGACTCTGTCTACTATTTCATTTCGCCTTCGAAAGTGTTCATGGCGTCTCGCTCACATCGGTACAACTCTCGCTACGATATCGCCAGTCCAACCTTGAAGGAGCCTTGGCACCTGCTAGGGGTGACAGAAATCACGCTCATCCGGCCGAGCTCGTTCGCAGGCAATACTGCGATTGCAGAACAAATAGCGATCCTTTGCCGAAATGCGCCGATGTGGGATGGTCACCTTCGCCGTCCTAGCCCCATGCATTTGGCCGCTCAGATAGCAGGTGACCATCCCATCATGGAATTACGGAGAAAAAGCGACGCCAATCGAGAGGCAGAGGATCTAGTCATCTCGTGACCTGCAGATTTCGGCTGTTGCGTCGGTACAAATCAGGGCCAAAGAAAAAGCGCCAGGTCATGTCAACGTGTGTTAATCGATCGAGGTTGACACCCGACTCTGATCCTGGCGTGAATTCTGAGCGGCCGAATTTGTCAGACTGGCAACCGGATTTGGATTACTACACCCATAAGTCAACGTATTGCCAATTTGCTTCTCAGCGAGACTTTCCAGCCGGGCACACGAACGCTCATCGACGCAGCGCGAGCTGCTCAGCCAGATCAAGCAAATCCTTACGATCCTTCCCTTTCAAGAAATGGAAGCATTGCACCAAGTGTGCAGTGTCATCGTCCTCGCAATAAAAGTACGCCATAGGTAGATCCAGTACCGCCGCGATTTGTTGCACGACACCTTCCCCTGGCTGATGAACGCCTTTCTCATATTGATTCATTCGCGCGGACGCCGACGCGGGTTCAATTCCAGCCTCGATGCCCAATCGCTCCTGCGAAAGTCCCCTCGCCTTGCGCGCCTCTTTCAAACGCCTGCTAAAAGTCGTCATTTCTCTTGCCGTAAAAGGCTAGAGATTCTTAGATTGGCTTTGACGACATACTAAGTATTCCTTAGTATTTGGAAAAATATCCTTTTGCCATCACACCACCACGCGAAGACAAGGACTCACCATGAAGGAAATGCAAATCGTAGATGGACGGCTCGACGAGAAATCCCGAGGCTTTGGCGCAGAAATGGTGAGCTACCACTATTGGAAAATTGACGGCAGGAAGCTCGAAAAAATCGAAATTCCGGATGATCTCGATGCTCACGTAAAGGCAGGTAACCAGGTACGTGCGACTTCCCAGTTAGGCAAAGACAACGTCAATCGGATCTGGGCTATTCAGCTGGATAATGAGCCTGTCCGTTCGGTTGTCTCCATTCCCTTCCTCGCAGTTTCAATAGGCCGACTCGGCATACTGCCTCTTACAGTCGCCATTTTTACCATCTTCGTTGCCTACGGTTTCTGGGAGAACAGCGCCAACCACCGAAGCTTCCATGGATCGGCCTATCAATTGGGCTGGTTGGCGCTCAATTTATTTATCTGCTACCGCTACATGGTTAAGCCAATATTGATCATCACGCGAGGGATCAAGGCATTCCGCGAATACTGTGCCAAGGCTCCAGCGCCGACCTCTATTGCAGATTGATGCGGGCTGGACACGGGCAGACTTTCAAAGAGACAGCCATGAATTACGTCGAGTCAATTCATCGTCAAGCCGAGAGCGTCTTCGGTAGCAAAGACAAGGCAAACGCCTGGTTGAATCGATCGAAGGAAGCCTTCGGAGGTATCACACCCCTGCAAGCCGCTCAGAGCAGAAACGGGTACAAACTCGTAAAGGCTGAACTCGAGAAAATCAGCCATGGATATGCGTGTTAACACACGCCTCTCTCATAACCCGGACTTGGCATGATTAACTTTGATCTCAACAGGAACGACAGCGAAGCACTCCTTCGTCATGCTGAGGAGTTCATGCCAAGGTCAAAGGATCCTCGTGAGGATGCCCGCTTACGCGACGCATTACGTGAGCTGAAAAATGCGCTCATTTCACATCTTGAGGATTCGAATACTCAAGCGGGTACGGATTGATTCCCTCCACGCTGATTCAGACCGCCACAGTGAAAGCCTTAGTGAGCAGGTTGAGCCTAAGCTCACTCAGGGACTTTCCCCCTCGCTTCAGTCTTCGTTGATTGCCTTAGAATCGGAGCGACCGACACTGTTGCCGATCGCACCAGAGTAGCCTTGGTCGGCAAGCGTTCCGTCTAGGAATCGTACTGTGCCAGGTATCCATCAAGTAGTTCGTCGAATAAGCGTATAACGCTGATCCCTCTGGAGCCGCGCGCCAGTGGGTTTGTAGTCGGTCAGCGACAGGCGCTTCAGTAGCGCCTCGGCCAGTGCCTCCTCGTCATGTGCTTCGAGGTACTCATGTACGGTAAGGGTACTCACGACCGGATCGCTTCAATTGACCGACAGATAGCGCCTCAGAAATACGCTCTCAGGCTCCCGGCGAACAGCTGAACTCAAGAAAAAGCACAATTTTGGAAGATGCCGGGACAGTTCGGCCAGCATAATTGCCCGCTGCTAGAAGCTCATAGCATGGATACATCGCTCGCTCAGCCCCCATTCCCTCCTTGGGATTGGGTTTGAGCAGCATTTGGAAAGACGCCTCGTTGTCCACTAAATGCTAGAGAAGCTCAAATGCCGATTCGCCAAACAGATTTGCTCAGTACAAGCTTCAACCGTTCAACTGCGCGCCAAATCGGCCCGCGCTCAGGTCAACCTGTCGCGTTCCTGAGCCATAGTCACCAGGACGCACTCCTCGCCTTGGGTCTACAGGAAATGCTCAGAAGGCAAGGATGGGACGTCTACATCGACTGGCAGGATCAGACGATGCCTGCGACACCGGACGTTGAGACCGCTTTTAATATCAAGGTCGCGATTGTCAAAGCAGACTGGTTCCTCTTTCTCGCCACTCAAAACTCGATGGCATCCCGGTGGTGCCCTTGGGAAATCGGCTTTGCTGACGGCAAAAAAGCTCACGACCGCATCGCGATTGTCCCAACCTCAGACAGCCAGGGCCGCTTTTACGGCAACGAATACTTGGGCCTATACAACAAGATCGACGTGCCCAGCACCGGGGTTGGTTTGGCCCTGTTCGATACGCGGGGCAATGGTACTTGGGTACGCAACCTTTAACTCCACCTCAACGGTAGTGCAAGAGAATGAAAAGGGAACATTTACGGCTCATTGACACCCTGTCCAACGAGCTGGCGGAAGGAAACCTCGCCATTTTCGCAGGCGCTGGGTTTTCACAAGGTGCAGGCTTTGTGAACTGGAAGACGCTGTTGAAGCCAATCGCGGAAGAACTGGACCTTGATATCGACAAGGAGACAGATTTGGTTGCGCTCGCGCAATACCATGCCAACGCGAATGGCACGAACCGCTCAAAGCTCGACCAGATGCTGGTGACCGAATTTTCGACAAAAGTTAAAACGACGGAAAATCACAAAATCCTTGCGCGCCTGCCGATCCAGACCTACTGGACAACGAACTATGACAGGCTGATTGAAACTGCCCTTGAGGACAACGAGAAGGTTGCTGACGTCAAGTACACCGTCAAGCAACTGGCCACGACCAAGCCAAAACGTGATGCGGTGGTGTACAAGATGCACGGAGACGTCGAGCACGCGTCCGAGGCGGTGCTCATCCGTGATGACTACGAACGCTACCACGTGAAAATGCAGCCATTCATCACGGCGCTCAGTGGTGACTTGATCGCCAAGACATTCCTGTTTCTTGGCTTCAGCTTTACCGATCCCAACCTTGACTACATCTTAAGCCGAGTGCGTATCCAGTACGCGAAACACCAGCGTCAGCACTACTGCATCCTAAGAAAGGTCAGCCAGGAAAAGGACGAGGATCAGGCCAACTTCGAGTATCGCGAGCGCAAGGAAGAGCTATTCCGGCAGGAACTGCTGCGTTTCGGTATCAAGGCAGTCTACGTCGACGATTTCCCCCAGATCACGGAAATCCTGCGCGAGATTGAGCATCGTCATAAGCGCAAGACCATCTTCATTTCAGGTGCGGCCCACGACTATAGCCCCTGGACAGAGACTGAATCAGAACAGTTCGTCTACAAGCTCAGCAAGGCCATCAGCAAAGAGCAGTATCGGGTGATCTCCGGGTTCGGCTTGGGCATTGGCAGCGCCGTCATTACCGGTGTCGTTGAACAGACCATCATGAACGGGCATCGCCTGGACAGCGATCAACTCATCTTGCGGCCGTTTCCGCAAAGCCAATCCGGCGAGCGCCCTTTGAAAGACCTATGGACGGAATATCGCCGCGACATGCTCGCTCACGCCGGCATCGCTCTGTTTCTCTTTGGCAACAAACTCGACAAGGACGGTGAGGTTGTGCCGTCGAATGGCATGCGCGAGGAGTTCGATATCGCATTGGCCAACGGCGTTTTTGTCATCCCGGTAGGGATTACCGGATCGATCTCGGCAGACCTCTGGAAAGAGGTTGTTCAGAGCTATGACGAGACGAAGCATGAGCACGGAAAAAAAATCACTCCCCTGCTCCACGAACTGGGCGCTGAAGGCACAGACCTCGCGCGCGCCCACGACATCATCCTCCAACTGCTGCCCCTCATTTAAGGACGATCATCATGGCAAGAAAGGTTTTTTTCAGCTTCCAATACGAAGACGTGCAGCGCGCGATGAACGTACGCAACAGCAACGTCATCGCTTCCGACGACAAGGTGGGCTTCATCGACAAGGCCGAGTTCGAAGAAGTCGAGCGCAAGGGTGATGCAGCCATCAAGAAATGGATCAATGATCAGCTGTATGGCACGAGCGTCACCGTGGTACTGGTTGGGGCAACGACGGACAAAAGCAAATGGGTGAAATATGAGATTGAGCAAAGCATCGAGCGAGGCAATGGCATCCTGACCCTCGATATCAGCAGCATCTCGGATTTCAAGGGCAACACGTCCACGTGTTGTGCCCTTCGCGTGCCCGGAGCCCCTCATTACCTCTGGAAGAACAACGGTCGTGAAGACCTCGGCAAATGGATCGAGGCCGCAGCAACAGCTGCGGGCAAGCCATAACTCAATACGAGGCGCCGCAAGGCGCCGTCCTTTAAAAGAACAAGGATTGTCTGATGTACCTAGGCTTTGAAATCGAACACTACGAACCGACGAATGACTTCTTTGATTTTCGTATCGACCGCTATGTAGAGGACGCTGAGACTCGAATTGACGACCTCGCACGGTTCCTCATCGGCACTTACAACCAGCGCAACGTATTGGATGCCGAAGCATTGGCAGCAACCATTTTTCCTGAAACGCGTTACGACGTTTTTCTTTCTCACTCTCATGCCGATCAACGTAATGCTGTCGACTTCGCGCTCGCTCTGGATAAGCGTGGCCTGAAGGTATTCGTAGACTCGACTGTTTGGGGGTTTTATGGAGACCTTGTGCGCAAGATCATCGCCCAGACGAGCCCACTCGATGGAGAAACGAAAGATGAACACGTCAATCGCATCCATGCCGATGTTCACATGATGCTGGCAGGTGCCCTGCACCGCACGATCGCCAGAGCTGAAACATTCGTATTTTTACGTTCCGAAAAGTCGGTTCCTTTGAGTTTTGGCAACAAAGCGAGAACCTTGTCGCCTTGGCTCTACTCGGAACTGCAGTTCAGCTTCCAGGTACAGCACGCCACTCCCAAGCGAATTCGAGAAAGAATGCAGGGTGCGACCCTGGACGACGTCAAAGGATTCAACAACATGAGTCTTGAGAACATGCAACATCTCATGGCGTTCAGAGCGTTCAACGATCACTTGCCACCTGTCCGTGGCAACAGCTTGCGTGACTGGCTCGTTGAACTGCCGGCAAGCATTCAAGGCAATGGGTTGCTGGATTTGCTCTACAGCCGATTCGACTTGCCGGGAGAATACCGCCGACGCAGGGAATCACTGAAGATTTAACCGCGAGCCCTTGCGGCGCGGAACTCCAGCCTGCTACGACGCTGTTTTGTAACAGCGAAGCGCTGGGGCAATTGATTTACACGACGCACACGGTTATCCCGCACATCACCAAGGGACGCTCTCCGGCCAACGAAGAATCGGCGATCCTACGGCAGTGCGGGAAGCCAGGCTCAGCCCCAGAAGTCATCACCCCAACATACGGGCTATCAGTAGCTTCCGTATTGACCGTAGATGAGGGTAAGGCCGCTCATGGATTTTGTGTATTCCCTATAAGCCTGCGCCTACTGGCAGGCACAGTTTTCAGAAGTGCCAAGCAGCTTGGTTCAACACAGGATCATAGACCAAGATCCCAGCCCAACTGATCCTCCTTCATGGCGTCGATGGCATGCCCGCTGTTCAAGAGGTATTGCTGGAGACGGTAGTTCAAGTGTGTTTTCAAGCTAGCCCTCACCTGGAGGTAGCTTTCAGACCCAGCGTGATTTAAACCTCGAGCCAGCATCACACTGCGTAGCACTTCAATGCCCGTTACGCCTATCACCGAGGCGTGTAATCGTACTGAAGCATCCAGTCCGGGTGCCCGCCGGTAGCTGTCGAAGCCCGCCTCAATGAGCATGACGAATGCAGATTTATCACAAGTCGTTTGCACCATTTGCCAAACTTGAGACTCAAGCTCACTATCCATGCAATCGCACCGAAAAACACAATATATTGAAAACCAAACAACCAATAACACTATATCTTGTGTTTTTTCAGTTTTTTTAAATTTTCGGGTGAATTATTTGAATTCAAACGTGAAAGCAGCGGCTTTCAGCCGCAAAGGGATCGATTTTCCTACACAACCAGGGGAGCAGCAACACAGCATCATTCAGCAAAACCGCTGTAACAGATAAAAAACACAGCTACCTACAAAAGCAAAAACACGAATGTTTTTTCGGATTCTGACCCCGTAAAGCGGGTGCCATGAGATCTTTGCTTTTCGTTTGCTCTCAAATATAGAGATCCGTCGCA
Source organism: Pseudomonas sp. SDO55104_S430 (assembly GCF_054070595.1). Classification (NCBI taxonomy): domain Bacteria; kingdom Pseudomonadati; phylum Pseudomonadota; class Gammaproteobacteria; order Pseudomonadales; family Pseudomonadaceae; genus Pseudomonas; species Pseudomonas sp. SDO55104_S430. The sequence goes on from NZ_JBSVXG010000006.1 coordinate 43,244, forward strand.
AAAAAAATTTTTCAAGGGGCAAAAATAAATATATTTTTAAAACAGCAAGAATTTGAAAAAACCTTGAACCGCTAACACCTTAGCTATCGACGTTCCCTGAGCCTTGTCAGCTCATTGAACAAGCTCATTTATCGTGGATCTGCTGCGCCTGGACGACCTCAGTGCATGGGTTGTGGACTGGGCATACATGATTAACCGCCTCAACTAGAACTCAGGTCTTGTTCTCCATTCGTTCAGCCCGCACGTACGCACTCTTTCGAGATGGGTGTGTCAATCGAGTGCTGTCGGTAACCATGCGATTTCCGAACAGCCTTTGAATGAAACCAAGGTGAGATCGGTCATGCGGGCGTGATCGCCATTTGACGAACTTGGAGATGTTCTCGTGAAGACATGACACGAAAGGGTCGTTCACCTCCCGATCGTGATGTTTGTTTTCCCTTAGCTCCACCATCTTGAATGAAACGCTACGGGCATGCCGTCCCCTGTGTTTTATGAAGAGAAAGCACATGAATCAAGAGCTTTTAGCAAGATGCTGGAAGACAAAAACAATGGCTCTGTTTTCCGATCAACAACCCTTATAGGGCCTTGGCGCTCGGGAAGTAATTGTCAGATACTGCTATATCGCCAGCACTTATCCTTCAAGGTTGAAATGACTCATGGCAAGGAAGAAAACAAAAAATTCAGGCGGAACCGGAATCATCTTTGTTTGCGCCCTGGCCTTGGGCGCTATTGCGTCAGTCCCGAGAAATGCGTGGATTGCCATCGGCGTCATTGCATGTGTCGTAGCTGTATTTTGGTGGCTAGTCAGTCGAGTAAAGCGACAGAGCAGGCAACTCTCGACGTCCTTGGAATCCACTCGCCGCCAGGAACAGCAAGGTGCTGGCGTAACCCTCTCTGTTCGCGGGGTATCGAAAAGTCATATGGACGCTGACGACAACGCGGAGTTTTACACGGTCGAGCTCGGCTCCACCTCCTCCCGCACCTTTAAGATTCCGGATTCAAGCTCACAAAAGTCGGATGCCCGTTGGGTACCCGAAGGTGAAATCGTCAACGTTTCGGGCTTTTCGCTTCCTCGCGGCATGCTTTATGTCGGAAGTTCGCTGGGGGGCCGAAACGATGCACAGGAACCCTCGCTGATTAACCCAAAACTTCGTATCGCCAAGGCACCTGTCGATATTGAAGAGCGGTTGATGTCTTATTGGCCAAGCTTTCATTCCATCTCACCAGAGGCAAGACGAGGCTATCTCCAGTGGCTGGAGGCTGGACGCAGTGATCCGCAGGCGGATACCGGTTACGTCTTTTTGTTTTTCTACGGGTTGGAGCGTCGGGTTCTCGTTGATGCGATAAACGATCACACAGTGAAGACTGAGATTCCTTCGATCATTGGTGAAGTCCAACGTCTGCTGAATATTTATGGGGAAAACAGGTCGTTCAGGGGGTACGCGGAAGGTTTTCTCGATTACCTAAGTAACACTACGATCAATCCAGACTTTTATCTTGGCCCACCTCCCAGCGTTGCGGCCTACAGCTACGAGATGCCCTTGCCACTTCGCATAGGCCTCGGGCAACACGCCTTCAACAAGCGACCACTTGATGCCGATTGGGCGTTGGCATGGGCACTCGCTGACCCCAACATCAGCAAGCGTACGCCGGTGATACGTTGCAAGGATGTCTTTTCCAGGCTGTTCAAGCTCACCTACATCAGCGCACATCCCACGGGTCTTATGCTGGCACAGAACAAAACCAAGCTTAAGGCCAGCTATCGGCCAGCCTCGGCTATCCTGATGCCCCCTGCGCTCAGCTTGGGTGATCTTCCCGACGTCATGGCCACCTCGGGAACGCGTAAAATCCTGCAGTTGCTGGTTGAGCAATGCACCACTGAGCTTGAGCCCTACAGCCGATACCTGGGGCGAAATCCTGAAAGTGCAGAAGCCCTGGAAGGCTTGCTTCAGCTTCCGGTTCCACTCTGGCCCGCAGCTGCCCGTACGGAGTTGGATGAGCTTCAATCCAGAATCGGCGATGATTTGATTACCATGAGCTTTGGCGAGCTCGCAGGTCGGTTCAAAAGCGCGGGAGCATTGTCTCGCGACAAGGTACTCGCGCTAGCCCGGGCACTGGAATCGCTTCACATCGGCCTGGAGCCTGACGTGCTGGCGGGCAGCAAGACACCGAAGACAGATGATCGAATCGCGCTGTTCGTTACACAGCCTGAAGATGGGTCGCTGCGTGCCTCTGCCGCCTACAACGCCGCCTCGGTCACACTAGATCTGGCGAGTGCCGTAGCCGGCGCCGATGGTGATACCTCCAATGAGGAGGTCACGTTACTCGCTCAGCACATCGACTCCTGGAGTCATCTGAGTGTTGCCCATCGCAAACGTCTCAAGGCCCACTTGAGAATCCAGATTCAGCAACCACCAACACTCGCCAGCCTGAAGAAAAAACTCGACCCATTAACGATCGAAGCCAAGCGTACGATTGCCAGCTTCCTGGCGCATTTGGCTCAAGCAGATGGCGTTGTCAGTCCATCGGAAGTAAAGCTGCTGGAGCGCGTTTACAAGACGCTTCAACTGGATAGTTCGCTGCTCTACAGCGACCTCCATGGCGCAGCCGCCGGGGCAAGTTTGGCTCCGGTTAAGTCGACGGCCAGCGCTCCTCTATCCGGTTCTGAAACTCCGACAGCTGTCAGCACGAAGCAAGGCTTCGTGCTTGATCATGAGCGAATCGCAGAACTGCAACGTGAAACAGCTGAAGTCTCTGCCCTCCTTGCCCAGGTATTCACCGAGGAGCAGGCCGAGGAACCGGAGCCGCTCGTCGAGGCACTGGAATCAACAAGCGAAACGCGCGCTGATGTGGCTGGCCTGGATCTGGAACATTCTGCGTTCTTGCGCTTGTTAGTCTCGCGAGCTGAATGGAGTCGATCCGAACTTGAAGCCGCGGCCAGCGACATGGAACTGATGCTCGATGGTGCCCTTGAACAAATCAACGATATGGCTTTTGAACGCTTCGACATGCCCGTCACCGAAGGTGACGACCCTATCGAAATCAATACAGACATTCTGGAAGAGTTAGCCCTATGAGCACTATCAGAGCCAAGGATCGCGACGCGGTCATCCAATCGTTGCGCGCTGGAGTCGTGCCTCGCGTTGGCCAGCACTTGATTCAGGTTGGTCGCGTAGGCGAACTCGATGCGTTGATCAAGGACGTCAATCGTCTGGCCGAAAGCGGGTCGGCATTTCGAGTGGTCATCGGCGAATACGGCGCGGGCAAGACGTTCTTTCTAAACCTCGTTCGAGCCATCGCCATGGAACGCAAACTTGTGACCATGCATGCCGACCTGAATCCGGATCGCAGATTGCACGCCACTGGAGGGCAAGCCCGATCGCTTTATTCCGAGCTGGCCAAGAACATGTCGACGCGCACCAAGCCAGACGGCGGGGCCATGCAAGGCATTGTTGAGAAATTTATCTCTCAGGCCAAAACCGAAGCCAAGGCGTCGGGCACTGATAGCGAATCTGTAATCCGCTCGCACCTGGCTGAGTTGACTGAGATGGTCAACGGGTATGACTTCGCAGAAGTGATCGCAGCCTATTGCCGGGGCTTCGAAGAGGGCAACGAACAACTGAAGGCTGACGCGATTCGCTGGTTGCGTGGTGAGTTCACCACTAAGACCGATGCCCGAGCGGCCCTGGGTGTACGAACCATCATCGATGATGCGTCCGTGTACGATCAGCTTAAGCTGTTGTCGAGATTTGTCAGACTCGCGGGATTCGGTGGCCTGATGATCTGCCTCGATGAGCTCGTTAATCTCTACAAGTTGGCGAATACGCAGGCACGTAATGCTAATTACGAACAGATTTTGCGCATTTTGAACGATTCGTTGCAGGGCTCGTCCGAGGGGCTAGGATTCGTCTTGGGAGGCACCCCCGAGTTTTTGATGGACACTCGCCGCGGACTGTTCAGCTACCCTGCCCTTCAATCGCGGCTGGCCGAAAATTCTTTTGCCAAATCGGGATTGGTAGATCTTTCTGGCCCTGTCATTCGCCTGACCAGCCTGACACCAGAGGACTTCTACGTGCTGCTTCAGAAGCTTCGTCACGTCTACGCAGGTGGTGAGGCAGAAAAATATCTACTGCCCGATGAGGCGCTGCCGTTGTTCATGGCGCATTGTAATCAACGCCTGGGCGAAGCCTACTTCCGCACCCCCCGAACCACGATCACAGCCTTCATCAACCTGTTGGCCATTCTTGAGCAAAACCCTGGCGCCGACTGGCGCACGTTGCTGGGTGCGGTTGAGGTGACCAAGGACATGGGGGGCGAGGAAGATACAAAGGTCGACGCGGACGATGAACTTGCCACCTTCACACTCTGATTCGTCGGGATTCGAGCTGCTGGAATCCCGAATCCAACGGTGGATATGGGCCGAAGGCTGGACATCCTTGCGCGATGCACAGGAATGGGCGGTGCCTGTGCTGGTGGGCGCCGACCAGGATGTCATCATCGCTGCCGCTACAGCAGCCGGGAAAACGGAGGCCGCCTTCCTCCCCATCCTCACCAATTTGCTTAACCGTAATGATCCCCCCGGCTCTGTGCTGTACATCAGCCCCCTCAAGGCCTTGATCAATGATCAATGGGACAGATTAAGCCGTCTGTGTGAACAGCTTGAAATTCCCGTTGTGGCTTGGCATGGGGACATCTCCTCAAGCAAGAAACACCGCTTCCTGAAGTCCTCCGAAGGGGTGCTTCTGATTACGCCGGAATCCCTTGAAGCGCTGTTCGTCAACCGTGGGTCGAGCCTTGGTGGGGTGTTCCAGAATCTGCGCTACATCGTCGTGGACGAACTTCACGCTTTCATTGGCAGTGAACGAGGCAAGCAGCTTCAGTCGCTGATGCAGCGAGTAGAACGGGTCGCAGGACGCCCTCTCCCCCGGGTCGGCCTATCGGCCACACTGGGTGATATGAAGTTGGCTTCGCAATTTCTACGCCCTGGAGAAGCTGACCGCGTGACGGTCATTGAATCGAAAAACTCGAACCAGACTCTGCAGGTGCAGGTTCGCGGTTATCTCCAGCCACCGATGAGCGCGCCTAAAAAACCGACTCTTGAGCGTTTAGAACATGACATGGAGGATGAAGAATCCGATGACGAATCAAGCCCTGATTTCGCCATCGCGGATCACCTCTATAAGGTGCTACGCGGCAGCAATAACCTGATTTTTCCAAACAGTCGACAGCAGGTGGAATGGTACGCCGATCAACTCCGCCGCCGATGCGAAAAAGATGGCGTCGCCAACGAATTCTGGCCTCATCACGGCAGCCTTTCCAAGGATCTGCGGGAACAGGCTGAGCATGCTCTCAAGGCAGGTAACCAGGCAGCATCGGCCATCTGTACCACGACCCTCGAACTGGGAATCGACATTGGAAGTATCAAGACCGTGGTTCAGATTGGCCCCCCTCCATCGGTGGCAAGTCTTCGACAGCGGTTGGGTCGTTCAGGCAGACGTTCAGGAGAGAAAGCAACGCTTCGTGCCTATTGCAAAGAATCGCCGCTCAAAGACGGATCAAGCCTGTCGGATCAACTACGCCAAGGTTTGGTTCAGACCATCGCCATGGTTCGGCTGCTCGCCAGAGGCTGGTTTGAACCGCCCCGAGCTCAAGGCATTCACGCGTCGACACTGGTTCAACAATGTCTATCCGTGATTGCTCAATGTGGCGGTGCTTCGGCCGCGGATCTCTGGAAGAACCTGGTCAAAGAAGGCGCATTTCCAGAGATACAGAAACCCGACTTTGTCGGACTGCTCAAATCTCTGGGCGGACATGAGCTCATTGTTCAGGACAGTTCAGGTCTGTTGCTTCCCGGAACCGTGGGGGAGCGACTGATCAACCACTACGACTTTTACAGCGCATTTACCAGCGATGAAGAGTTTCGCTTGGTCTGTGACGGCAAGGCACTCGGCTCAGTGCCTGTGAGCCGTCCGTTGACCAAGGATCAGCGCATCATTTTCGCAGGCCGCAGATGGCAGGTGCGCGATGTCGATCTACAAGCCAAGGTCATTGTGGTTTCTCCCGCCCGGGGAGGTGCGCCCCCTCAGTTCGATGGGTTGGGTGCCATGGTGCATGACAACGTGCGCGAAGAAATGCGCGCCGTCCTGGCAGACCCGACGCCATGTCCGTTTATTGATGCCGGCGCTCAAGCGTTGCTCGAAGAAGCCAGAAAGACCTTCAACTCGCTGGGCTTGGGTAATCGATGTCTCGTTGAGTCAGGTGGGAAATGCTATTTGATTAGCTGGTTGGGAGACTACGCCAACGACGCGCTGCGCCTGCTTCTAAATCACGTAGGACTTTCTTGCGATAACGCAGGACTGGCTATTGAGATTGAGGCGGGCATCGCCCAAACACGCACAGCGCTGATCGAGGTGGGCCAGCTTGACGCCAATAATCTCGATTCGATTCTTTCGGATGTTGAAAACATGCTGCGCGAGAAGTGGGACTGGGCACTACCGGCACCATTGCTGACGAAGTCATTCGCTTCGATCTCGCTGGATATCCACACGGCCATCAGATTCGCGCAGAAACAGTCGCAATGCTGACTTCGTTCCAAGGTCAGAAGGAGTTGCCATGATCGCTGTGAGGACAATAGTGGCCGCAACAGAGACGATTCGCAGGTTCATGGAAATGGCGCTTGAGGTGAGATTAAACTGCCACTCAGTAAATCGGTAGTTGCCAATTGATGCTCATCCAATCCGCCAACAACACGTGCGTAACAAAGGTTGCAGTGTCCGGTAAATTTGAGCGAATTGAGCCAGGCCGAGCAGGAAGCTGTTAGCCGATAGCTACCATCGGGCATGGGCCCTTACCGGCAACCGAAGGGTCCAGCCTGGCGGGAGCGGGACAAGTTACAAGTCTCAATCAGCGAAACAAAATTCAGTTTGTCCAAGCGATCTCGCGGGAGGACGACTTTTCCGCGAGTTTCTGACTGGCCCCTGCGGCGAGGGCTCATCGGTTGGAATCTGAAGCTCTTTGAGCACACCTGCTTGCGCCAGCGCCTCAACCTCCCTCTCAGCGTGATTGAGCAATGACTTGATGGATTGTCCTGTCTCTGTAGCCAAGGTGAGGGCAACCAGTCCAAGTGGGCTCAAGCCAAGCGGGGAGCTCAAAGTCGCCATCATTTCCAATGTAGGGCTGCTTTGACCCCGCTCCAGTTTTGATACGTAAGTCCGACTGCTGACCTCTGCCAGATTTTTCTGAGACAGCCCTCGAGTCTTTCGCATCGTCTTGAGTACGACTGCTACAGCATTTTTGACTGACATAAAGGTTTCCTGAATCCCGAAGCGCTGGCTTAGTCATCCTCAAAGATCAGGATAACCATAAACATTCGGGCCCAAAAGGGTTGCCATAGGGCAGTCGCGGATATGAGTGCCCGTCTCAGTGGCTCGTAATCCAAACGCGCCGGAACTTGTTGATCACCAGTGGTTTCGCTTGGCCGATTCTGTCGAACGTCAGAGCCTGTCTTCGGGCATGGCAGCTACAGAATCAACGTGGGTATGGGAGTGGGTATGAACGACAGTTTCAAATGTCCTCCAACCTGCCGCGCCGAGGTCTGTTGCTTGTTCCCGGGTGATACATAGTGGCCTAATGGTATCTTAGTCACATTTCCCTGCTGCGCAGGATTCTTCTGACAAGGATAGCTCCATGACCTCCCGGCCGACCCTGCAAGTCGATCCGCTGCTCACCGTCAACCTCGATGCCCTGCTCAGTTCCGTGGTCGATGCCGACCAACGTCAGTTGCAGGTCTCCAACAGCCCTCGTTCCGAGCGCGAATCGCTCAAGCAACAGCGCTTGCAGGAGCTGCTCAGTCGCTGCCGCGAAGAAGCCCTGCAGCAGGTTGTCGGCCCCTTCGGCCTGACACCGGCGATGTTTTCGGACATCGACGGCGGCAATGTCACCACCCAGCACAATGCCAACAAGGACATCTTCGCCAAGGACTCCGAGCACTACGATCGAGAAGCCGACTACGACTATTCGGCCGCGAAAAAACAGAAGATGAAAGATGCGGTGGAGGACGGGACGATGAACTCTCAGACCTTCGTCGACGCCTACACCAAAGAAGAGGCACCGACCAAGCGCACTGCCAAATCCAACGGCAAGCTGGTGATGAACGCCGAGTTGGATCACACCATTCCCCTGAAGCAGGCACACAAGGAAGGCGGCTGGATGCTGACTCCGGAACAACGCAAAGCGCTGGCATCAGAGGGGGACAACCTGCACTTCACCACTCATGAGAACAATCGGAAAAAGAGCGATACCGCTGCTGAAACCGCCCTCAGCGCCGAGAACTGCTATGACGAAGCTGTCACCAAGCCGCTGATCGATAAAGCCCGCGCCGCAGTCGACAAGCATCAGCCCGACACCAAAGATCGCTTGCTCTACCATGGCAAGGAGCTGGGCATCACCGGTGCGAAGGAATTTGGTAAGACGGGCCTGCGCAGGGCCATGGGCGTGTTGCTGTTCGAAGTGGTCAATGGCAGCTTCGTCGAGGTGCACAAGGTGGTCAGCCAGCGCGATGACGAACGCCCCCTGCTTGATCGCGTGATGGCCGCAGTGGAGCGGGTGCTCAAGCGCGTACAGGGTAAGTTCAAGGCGGCCTTTGAGGCCTTCTTTGCCGGTGGCCTGCAGGGCCTTGTCAGCAACCTGCTGACCTTTCTCATCAACAACCTCATCACCACCTCGGCCAAAGTGGTGACCATCATCCGCGAAGGCATGCAGGAGCTGCTGAAGGCTCTGAAGCTACTGCTCTGGCCACCCGAGCACCTGTCTGGCGTCGAGGTCATGCGAGCGATCAGCAAAAGCGTAGCCGGCTTGTTCACTCTAGGCGCCGGCATGCTTTGGGAGCAGTCGATCAACTCGTTCATCGTAGGCATACCGGTGCTCGCGCCACTGGCCGGAATGATCGCGCCCGTCCTCTCCGGCCTGATGACCGGCCTGGCCAACGCCCTGTTGATGTACGCCATCGATTCGCTGATCGACTGGATGCTGGACAAGGGTACCGATTTCATCAACGCGCAGATCGAAAACCTGGAAGCAACCGCTGAGTTGGGCCAGCGCATGATCGAACGGGTGGAGCAGCAATTTCGCCTGTCGGCCCGCTATCGGATGATGGCCCAACTCAACGATCGCATCGCTACGCGATTCGATGAGGCCACCGAGGCCGCGCAAGCGTCGGTGCAACACGCACAGGGCACCGCGGGAGAACAGGCAGCGACCATCGCGGCGCTATCCCAGGCCATCGATGGCAAGAAACAACTCAACGAACGCCTCAGTTCATTGCTTCAGCAGTTCAGGAAGGAAACATAAGGGATGTCAAATGTCATTGCCCAACTCGCCAGCACCGTCCCAAGCGACGACTTGCTCGCCCAGATCGACATCGCTGAGGTCTACGCCAAATTCCACACCACTTTCAAGCGCCTTGATGACTTCAAACGGGTGCGCGACGAGCACGAACAGCGCAGCTTTCTGGGTCGGCTGTTCAATCGCGGCGAACTGAAAAACGCTCAGCTCGACGCTCAGGAAGTCCAGGCGGAATTTTCCAAGACCCTCGCCCAGTTGATGGTAATTAGTTCGTTACAGGCGCAGCAACTGACCGAGCAGCAGAAGCAGCTCGGCGAGCAGCAGGGAATGCTGGACGCCAAGGCCGAGGAATTGCACCGGCAGAACATCCGCATCGAGCAGCACCAAGCAGTGATCAAACATCAGGCGACCAACCTTCGCACCTACGTTACCGACCTGTTGAAGGTCCAAGGACTGACCGACGAACACGGCGAAATGCTGATTAGCATCGCCAAGGAAGTGATGGAAACCCGCGACCGCCTTCTGGCTGACTTCGACAATCGCATGCAGCAGGTGCAGGGTGCTCTGAACGAACAGCAGCAGTTGCTCCGGGAAGTCCTCGACGAACAGGCGAGTACCTTGGAGCGGCGCCTCACACAGTTGCAGCAGGCAATCGATTCAACTCAGGAACAACGTCTCGTGGCTGTCAAACAAAGCCTGGTCGCAGCGCTCGACGAGCAGCGCAGCGAAGCCGCCGGCCAAACAGAACGCATAAATGCCGACTTGGTCTTCCAAGCGCAGCAGCGGGGCGAGATGCACCAAGACCTGGACCGCCAGCTCTCGGAGCTACGTGAAGTGTTGGCCGAACACGACCAGGCGTTGCGCAACGAATGCAGCGAGCGGCAGCAGGAGCGGGCCGAGCATCAAGCCGAGCTGCATAGCCTTCGCCGCGCACAACGTCGCCTCATGGCCGGGCTGTGCGGCCTGGTCTTGGTGTGCGCCGCCGCCCTCTCCGGGCTCGTCTTCTGGAGCACATCCAAGCCTGTTTTGGCCCCGGTCGAAACCCACCAAGCTCAAACACCAGCGTCTTGAGCTGCGTGTTCTCATTCACGGCTCGAGTCGGATCGTGAACAGACCAGCTACTCCAATTTGGTCCCGGCCTCCAACCGTAAGAAAGACCTGCCGCCGCACCTTGTTCATCAAGTACGAGGTGTGGCCATTATCCGGTGTTGATCGTGCCCAATCTCAGCGAGCTGAAAACTCATCTTTTCAGCCGAATCGGGCTTAAGCAGACTTCAGCAATTCCACGCCCAAACCAGATCGCGGCTTCGAAAAGATTACCAGGAGCGATGTTTCATTAAGCGCAACTCACACTCGGCGTTGTATATGGCTTGAACGCCATGCGGCTAAATCCCATAGCGTTTATTACCACCAGACGTGATGCAGTAACGGCCGCCACGAGGCCCGTAGCAGACATTGCCTCCACGGCATGAGCAACTGCCGTCACTATAGCCTGTCGACTTTCTGGGCTTGCTCGGGGCTTGATAGGTCTGGTGATACTTTCGCTGCCGCTCTTGCGCAGCTGTCGCTCTGGCTTTAACCCGTTGGTGCTCTGCAGCGGCCCGATCTGCACCGGCTCTGTCGTTGGCATAGGTTCGAGCCCAACGTGTGCTGATGTCGGAAGCCATACCTTGAAACTGTGCGACTGAAACTACTGCTAAAACCTCGGCTGGAAAGGTTTGGGTCGCTCTGTGTTGTCTGTTAGCACGCCGCCAACCCTGGGTGAGGACTTGGTTTCGATTTCCAAACTGGGAGGTGAAGTGTATGGCAGTAAGCTCATAGTCGAAGGCCGGCATGGTTTCATAGAAACGTGATATCGGAGCCCCTTGCTCGCTTGCCATCATCAGTGGCCCGACCATCTTTTGGAGCTGCTCGTACGCCTCTTTTACCGACTCAACGTCTGCACTCTGGCCAGCTGCCCGCTTGCTCGTGTACGCGCTCATTGCCGCCTGGTACTGGCTGACTTTGGATGCCATAAGACTCTTGGCCGCATCTACAGAGCGCACGTACGCATTTAGATTGGAGGCATCCACATACACTGCTCGGCTCGAATTGCCCGCACGGTCGAAACCCAGCAGTATTTTTTGAGCCCCCTCATTCTCATATCGGATAACGTTGAAACCCTTGGCTTGAGCCTGGCGTATCTCTTCAGCCTTGACGTTTTGATCGACAAACCGGGCGCAACTCTCAACCGCTTGATCAGCCGTTTCACACCCACGGCTGTGATAGTTGATGCTGCAGCTAAGGGGGATATCCATTTGGGGGCAGGATGCAACGTATTGCGAGTACTGTGCGGTTTGACATCCCGCCAGCAAAAGCAAACTGAGAAGACCTATCGAGCGCTTGAACATGTTGTCCCTATTGTTTTTGGATTCATATCCCTGTTTCCCGGTCACCTAGGAGGGTCACAGGTACCATGGCTCGCTGGCCGTGAGGTTGTGCAAGTGTGCGTCGTTCAGGGACAAAAACAAAGATGGGCACGACTCAATAAGCATTGACAGGTGTATGTGTTCGATACGGGGTTGGCCTGAGTGTGGACACAACCAGCCTCGCAAAGGTTACGGAGCAGCGTTCGCCTCCTATGGCACCATTCAACGCAGCGCGCTTCGACTACGTTATGGCTCCACCAATATCAAAGCTTATGCTTCTTCAGAGAGTGTGATTCGTGGGTTCTCTACTGAATCCGGTTCGACGTAGTTTTGATCACGATCTCAAGGTGATTTTGCCAACTGGGTCTCGATAGCCCTTAGCTACACCTGATACTCCCCCCTCAAAAGCAGAAGCATATTCATATCGATTCCGCAGTATCTCGGTTTGCACCCTTTGCCTCTTCTGCTCAGCTCGACTGACGGATTAGGGTGCCGTGATCGCGTGTAAGATTCGTAGCATTCATTTGTCTTCGGGCAGCAGCTCCTCCAACAAAGTTACCTTCCTCTGCAACTGGTTCACATGCGCTCTCTCAGCACGCAGTGCCGAACGAAGCTCCTTGTTCTCCGATTCATGAATACGCGCCCAGCGCAAAGTCGTACGGCAATTGGCGATCGTGTCCCACACCCTTTGCAACTTCAAGTAATGGGCCAACAGCAGCACGGTAATCACCATCATCATTACCAAGGCTGCTGCCGAAACCATATCCGTCGTGGTCATGTTTAATCCTTTCGCTAGGTCATTTTTTCGAAGACAGCCAAAGAATATGTAGTGATCCTTTACACGTATAGATTGTAGACTTGTACAGGTAAACAAATCACGCATATGGACGACCCATGAAACGCGCACACGAGATCAACCAAGTCCGTTGGGATTTGGCACTTCGCTATCGTTTGATCGAAACCGTGGCCTGGTGGGAAGGTCGCCTCACCACGGGCCACCTGATGCAGAGCTTCGGCATTAGCCGCCAGCAAGCGTCCAAGGACATCAACACCTACATCACTGAGCATGCGCCTAAAAACCTTACATATGACAAGCAACTCAAGGGTTATGTACCGAGCAAGCACTTCAAGCCATTGTTCATTGATGACAGTGCTAATGCCTATCTACAGCTACTGAACCAAACCCATTCGCGGGCGCCGCATGTGGAAGGACTGGCGCTGGCTTATGCGCATACCAAAGTACTGGAAGTACCTGACCGCACGATTCGTCCGCAAGTACTACGTCCACTGCTTAAGGCTTGCCGTAATGCCGAGGTGATCGCCATCGAGTACGTGTCGCTGGCAAACCCCGTACCGGAGACACGGCTGATATCACCTCATACTTTGATCTACACGGGCATGCGATGGCATGTTCGGGCGTATTGCGAGAAGAATCGCAAGTATCGGGATTTTGTGTTGAGCAGGTTCCGAGGAGAGCCGGAGTTCGAGCGGATGAGCGAGAACCTGATCAGCGAGGATGAGGAATGGAACACCCTTGTCGATGTGATCATCGAGCCAGACTCGCGCTTGAAACCGGAGCAGAAGGCAATCATTGAGGTCGACTTTGGGATGGAGGACGGTCAGCTGGTCATACCCACGCGGTGCGCGCTGGTGGGTTATGTGTTGCAGCGGTACCAGATCGATCCAAAGAAACTTGAGCCCAAGGCGTCGGCACAACAAATTGTGGTGAGGAACCTGGAGGCGCTGAAGCCTTGGCTTTATGAGTAGATAAACGAATGGAGAGTGGCCATCGCATCACATGAACAGAGGCACGGTCATCTGCTACAAACCACATCAATATCCATGGATGGACAGGTATCCGGATTGGTGACCAAAACCTTGCTGGATCTGCCACTTGTCTTGAAAGAAGTGCTGTCGTTTATCGACAAAACAGATGTCCCCAAAAAACAGCGGGAGGAGGCAAAAAAACCGAGTGAATGCTTCCTGGCAAACCGGCAGTGGCTTGCGCCGTCGATACAGGGCTTCCTGTCGCGCTAGGCCTAGTTAGCTGAGATTGACCTAGGCTTGGTAACGCTGAATGCTGAAGCAGTCGTAGGTCATGCCTCCCTCGTGGAATGGAGGAAGCCTACAATTGACGTAGCTGCATGATGGCGTCTGTAAGGCATTTGGAGTTTTTATCCAGCGTGTCCATGGCAGCTACTGCATTAGCGGAGACACTCCTTACTCCATTCTCGGAAAGCCATCTGGTAACTTCTTCAATGGCCGCAGCTAATGCATGTTGGTTGTGCAGGAGCAGTGTGAGGGCGTCCGCTGTGGTTATATTGGCTTCAGAGCTATCTGGCATGGGGATCGTCCCTGAGTAATTGATACGGGAAGACTAGCTGAACTCCCTGCGATATGAAGCCAAGGCTCTTGCTCCGTCAACCACTAGAAAAACGCCGGGACTTGGCCCCCCATAGCAGTCGCGACAGTGGACGGCCACCTGTGGGATTCCATCGTTTGGATTGGTCGCTTCTGGCAGCCGTGGAGAACTACCAGGGATGACTGATCGATCCGTGTGCCACATGCGCTGAGACCCTAAGTGTGTGTCGAGAATCTGAATTTTCGGCGCAGGGCATCACTGTTAACCAATTGAGATGTGCTGGTCGGTCTGATTGACCGTGGCCCGTTGGGTCAATTACCGATTCTACAAACCTCAACCTGGTAGCCCATTGCACCGAGCCGCTGGGCGAACTGTCGGAAGTTAACCTTCGAGAAAAACGGTATGTGCAACGTATCGTTGGGCTGCATGATAGCGAACACGATTCTGTTGCGCGGTTGCATGGCAGGGTTGAAGGCGAACTGAAAATTACCCAACTCCGCCAAATAGCCATTCACCTGAGTAACGACATCGGACGTGTTGATCAGAGCTTCAGCGGACACATAGGCCTGAGAAAAGAGATGGCTCAGCACGCTCGACGATGAGTACTTCTTGACGTGGATGATGTGGTGATCTGGCGTGAGCAGGTCACAAAATTCGAATGGGCCTCCAGCACCCGGCAACCTCACTAATTTCTGGTCCAGCAGATAGAAATTTACGTTGTCTGCGATGCGTCTAAGGTAAGCGCCCTCATGGTCGGTGCCATCCGGTGGGAATACCAAATTGCACGGCGCTGCGGCGTCAAAGAAGCGGTTCACCTGCTCGGTGTAGTCACGGTCAATCTGGTACCAATCACCCTCGCTCAGCAAATAAATTTTTCCTTCGTGTTCGATCTCCGCCTCAAGACACGTATACAGAGGCCACGCAGCGATTCGTTGCTCATCTGCACCGTAAAGGTAGATACGTTCGGATACTAGCGCTTGGCGGGTGACACCACGTAGAAGCTGCTTGGCGAGCAACGCCTGCCGCAGATCGAGGTCGAAGGCGATCGTCGGGCCGTTGCGAGATCGGGCGCTGTGCTTCACATACCCAAAACCGCTGATGTCATTGCCAAGTAGCTCGGGTGGCGCCGCACGGACGCAGTCGAACTGCTCAATATTTATCGCATCCACTAGAAGCCCATCCAGTTGGCCCATCAATGTGGAGTCGCGTACTGGGACGATGAAGTCCATCCAAGGGTATTTTTCCTTGCAGTGCTCGTCTTCGTACGCCGTCAATAGTCGGAGCGCGATTTCCGGGAAGTCTTCGAGCCTTACATCGGAATGCAATACCAATGAGTCTGAACCGCTAACGTACTCGCCCTCATCCTGATCGTTCTCCACGATGCCGGTTAGCGATTTCAGAATCTCCGAGTCAAACTTAAAATCGAACTCCGAAATCGATAGCAACCTAGATGACTGCGCCTTTGAGCGAAGCGGTGTGCGATCAATATTGGACTTTTCCACGGACTTGATCAGTAGGGGATCAGTCAAGCTGAGCGCCGTACGTAGCCCGAAATAACGCTCAATGGCCAACTGTTTAATCAGGTGCCTGGCATGGCCAAAAGTAAAGCAGAAGACCCTGCTGTTGACTGCGAGGACGAGAAGGGCTTTGAGCGATCTGGCGGTAAGGTCGAGGCCAGCCACTTCTGGTATGGCGCCAAATAGTTGCGTCCATTTCGGATGGGAAGGGTTTTTCTGATAGTAAAAGAGGCACTCAACATCGCCCAACGAAAAAACGATAGGTTGCAAGTTGACCTCATCGGAAAGTGCGTCCTGGGCGGTTCGCCCTTCCTTGAGCAAGAACACGTTGATAGTGATCTTCACGCGTCACTCCTTGACCTCTCGCATTGTTGTTAAATTGGCATCTGCCTCTCTTCCCGTCAAGGCACGTACGGTGTAGTTAAAAGTCACCGGTAAACCTTCCCCTGCGGATTTTGAGATTTATGAGCGAGAATGCACTACACCTTTCTATCTCCCAAGTGATGCACTACGGGCGGCAATAGACGGAACCTAGCGGCGATGATCATGCCTAGCGTCCCGCCAAGATCCTCGTCAATTTTTAGACCACACTACCTAACGGTGCTTTCAAGCTTCGTATAGCCACGCAGCAGTTGCACTGCTCTCAGGTTTTTCTTACAGCTATAGAACAGCGATGCTTCTCATCTGATCACCCTCGACGTCCGCTTTGGGTCGAACAAGGTCGCTTATGAGAAGCTGCTTCTGGCCGATCATGCGCCAACCGCTTTGAACTTACTTTAGCGGCATACTGACTTGATTTCGCTGTTCCTCGCTAATTAGAGATGGTAAGCGTTCACTCCATCGCGCACCAAAATACTCGTTAAATTTAAGGTTCAATGCCTTGTAATCTAGGAGCTGAATCCTCCCTGTAGCACTAGCAAACTCCACTGCCGGCGAACTAAACTTGCTAGAGGTCACCACCCAGCCGCTCGTAGCTCCGGTTTCGCTTACAACTCCTGCCAGCTTACGAATTACTTCGACGCCAATTGTGCCAGTGTGGTGTTTGCACTCAATTAATAACTTTTGCTTTATGGGGGCATCGACTGAACTGCATATTATGTCAGCCCCCCCATCCCGTGACTGCTTTGTGACTTTTGCGTGATATTTCTGTTTTCTAAATAAAGCTGCGATGAGAAACTCAAAATCCCTTGAAGAAACATCGTTTAGTATGTCACGAGGATTAGATGAAAGTAGATATTTGTGGCGAATTATCGAAATCGCATCACTCAGCCCCCATATACGGTCATCGGAGAGGTAGAGTGTATGCGCCCGTATAAAGGCGTCCAATACGTCAATAGCATGTTGAGGCCAATCGGGGAGGAGATCTAATATCCAAGTCAAACCTTCCCAACCTTCATTTCTGAAAAGACGACGAGCATACTCGTTTTTATCAATCACTTGGAGAAGATCACCACTATCTACCCAATGGTGAAAAAAATGATGATCATGTCCCTGCACGCCAGGAGGGATCAAGAATGAGCGTATTAGGTGTTTAGTTTCAAACTCCGATCTTACTTCAGCTGAAGCAAGATATTCGGCTGCATGTGCGTCAGTTGGAAAGCGAAAATCTATGAATCTATATTTTCTCTTTTCTTTGTAGGTGAAAATCATGGAAAGCCACTCTTCGAGGCTAAGACCTGTTGCATCAAGAACAGGTTTTTCTTTTCTTGCTCTTTCCATGTCAATTCCCGGCTAGTGTGTGTTTTGGTTTTGGGGAAGGTGCCATTTGTGGGCTGTATGCTACTTACTATGGATCTCAAGGTCTCGTTCGGGACTGACACCATCGACGGATAACACTTAGCTAGCAGCGGTCTTTTGTGACAGGCAATCGAACATCCCGAGCTCATGAAAGCTATCGGGTGTAGTGTGATGGTTTCCTATCCTGGTCAACCGGTAGTGCCCCCCTGTGGATGTGTCGGCTACTAATGTCATCAGTATTGCTGCCTACCAGAACCAAATTGCACCCGCAACCATTAAAAATCCGGATACGACTAGAACAGCGATGGAACCGCGCTTTGCACCTTCTAATGTATGCCCTACACCGAAGTCCATAAGAAGGTGCCGAATACCGGCAACCAAATGGTAAATGAACGCTGAATAAACAAGCCACGCACTGATTTTCCCCACGGGTGAAAACAATATTCTTTTGATGTCATTAAACCCTTCTTCTGAGTCAAGCGACTTACCAAAGGTGTACAGCATCAGAATCAAAAACAGGAAAAGCGCAAGTCCTGATACTCTATGCAAAAAAGATGTAAGCGCCGGAAGTGGGAGCTGAATGGTTCGAAGGTCAAGATTAACCGGCCGTTTCTTTTTCATTTCTCACTCCAATTAACGATACTGGTTTCTTAAAGTAGCCAGAAAATCATCGAGATATTCAGGAGGCTATGATTTATCCAAAGTGGTGTGTGTGCTCCTGTAGCGTATGTGGCACTCCAACGCTAAACAGACCATCCTCTTTGATCCATAACTGAGTAGACTCATAAGCCCTTTGCACCAGTTGATCTGTCTGGTTGAAGTCGAAGACGGACGTGTCCAGAGGACACAGCGGCGGAACTACGTGTATAGCCGCTCTAGGGCTATACAACTCAATATCCCGCACCAACTGGCGCATACTCATAAGATTCAACGTGTGCAGGGCGAGTGCCACCAATCCTTTGGGTGGGCTGGCACTCGCGCATACAAGCCCTGTTGGCACTACGATCACTCGTGTTGCCCCTAAGACCATTGCACTGGCGATCGGTGTGTTGCTAGCGACACCGCCGTCAACTAAAAACTTCCCACCGATCTGCACCGTCGGGAAAACCAAAGGGATCGCTGCGCTGGCGAGCAACGCTTGCTCTGCATTGCCACTGGACAATAACTCCTCGGCACCGGTCAGCAGATTTGTGGTGACAATATGCAGAGGCAATTCCGTTTCTTCGATCAATTCAACGGGTAGCGATCGACGTATTAGATCTTGCAAAGCCGACGTGCTGAGCAGGTGGCCACGCCCACGCAGAATTCCCATCACGGTGTCTGTCAGCGAAAACGGAAATACATCGGTCTTGCGTAAACCCCGCCAGAAGTCCACGAGTTCTGACACCCCTTGGGCATTGGGTCTTGCAGCAAAATACGCTCCATTGATCGCGCCCACAGAAGCACCCACCACCAAATCGAATGTCACTCCTCCTTCAACCAGAGCTTGCAACATGCCAACCTGGACAGCGCCAAGGCTTCCGCCACCGGCAAGAACGAGTGCAGTTTTTTCAGTGGGCAAGGCAGACCTCCGACCTGGTTAGGAGCCGATGATGCGATACAATCTTCTTTGAATATTAGCCTGTCTTGCTCTATCAAACCGCCGTTAATAGCTTTGGTCAAGGAACTTTAAACTACTCCCAGGAAGTTTAGTGAGTGAATGAGCAAAAAAATGAAAGACAAAACCCACATGACGCACTATGAAAAACAGTGCTCAACGATGGCTACGGGCAGAACCCATTAAATTGAAAAGTAAACCGAATCATCCTAGATAGAAACACTGATGCTTTTTTCTCAAAAAACGTCCTCACAAAACCTTCGCTCACCACGTGAATCATTTCAAACTTACGGCCAATGTCGGACAACACTTACGGAAATAGCATTTTTCCAACCGACGCAGAACACAGACATTCAATCTACATTCCGTAAGTTGCCAAAATGGCAACTAAAAAGTTCTTGCAACGAAAAGCATCCTTATGAGACCTTAGCATTAACACATATAAAACCTTGAAGGATGGACGCCATGTCCTACTGTATTAATGTCAGTCATCTTGAAAGAGAAACCATTGTTTCCGTCGAAATAATGGGGCAGAGCGAGGAATTCAGGTCGGTGAGAATTTCCCAGTTTCAGTGTATTGGCTGGCTCTTGAGTATATTTGACCATGCTGAGCGCTTGGCTGCCCATACTGACGGATTTATAAATCCAGAGTACGATCAAGAAGCGCTGGAGCGCGTGGCTGGGTTGGCACCTGAAGAGGCCACACGACTGCTCACCCTGAAAACTATCAACGACCGCTTTGAATACGTGTGGGACATCATTGGAGAAGAAGAACGCGAAGTGGCTAGAGTGATGGATTTTCGCTACTTCGACAATTTCTGGCCTTGTTTCGATGCCTACAGCTTGATTTGGAACCCTAACCCCTCCCCCCTCCCTGGGAAGGAGCTTCCTTTGAAAGTGTCACCGTACAGCCCTTTACCCAAGTGAAACTCAAAAAACCGTGTGCATGTTAAAGGTTGACCCGATGTTTACTGTGCTCGGGCGTATTTAGAACGTCACTGATCACTGCCATCTTCAGCCCAACCTCCACTTTGCCCTGGGATGGACGCTTTAGAAGGCGGTTGCCTCAATTGCTTCAATAGACTCTGCATTGCTGGGGTGAGCTCAAACCAGTCTCGATAGGTCACACAGAGGTGGCGACGAGCCCATTCATCTTCAATGGCCAATGTTTGATAGGAATGCGGGCCTTTGTAGTAAGCCGCAGTGCTTCAGGCAATTTGTCACCAAAGTCTCAGACTAGCCAGAGCAAACGTCGAGGCTTGAAGCCCAGCAACTCTTTCGCGCGCGCATTAGAAGCGCCTTGGATTGCTGTAGGGTAAAAAACAGCTTCCTCTCCGGCGGTACACGAAACCTTGTCTGTTGTGAAGAAGCCAAGAGCGCGCTCTCACCTTTTCAGCGATATGTTGACAGCCATTCGCAGACCGGCATCGATTTCCTAAATGTTTACCCCGAGCCTCCACCGGTTCGGCGTGCCGCTCCTGAAGCCTTGAAGCTACTTACAAAAAAAACAGGCCCGCTATGGACCTGTTCTGCGTTGATTATCGAATCGTGCTCGCATCCTGATCGAACAAGAGCTTGCGCGTTTCTTCATCGACAACAGGCGCGGTGTTGATCTGATCGGCCAAAGCGTAGGCACGTTTCGTAGCGCCACGTTCCCCTACTCTCTCAAACCATCGAGCCAAGTGTGGGAAGTCGCCCAGATCTTGTTGCTGCCTTTGATGCGGGACAATCCAAGGGTAGCAAGCCATGTCGGCAATACTGTAATCACCCGCAATATAGCTACGATGATCAGCAAGGTGCTTGTTCAACACGCCATACAAACGAGCGGTTTCCTTGATGTAGCGTGTTCGAGCGTACGCAATAGGCTCGGGCGCGTATTGGACGAAGTGATGGTTCTGCCCTGCCATCGGGCCGAGCCCACCCATCTGCCAAAACAGCCACTGCAGGACCTCATTGCGACCTCGTAGGTCTTGCGGGATGAACTGATGAGTTTTATCCGCCAAATAGAGCAGTATTGCGCCGGACTCAAATACCGATAATGGTTCGCCGCCATCTAACGGCTCATGATCGACAATGGCCGGTATACGATTGTTGGGAGCTATTTTGAGAAACGAAGGCGTGAACTGATCCCCTTTACCTATGTTCACCGGCACGATGCGATAAGGCAGGCCGGACTCTTCAAGGAACATAGTGATTTTGTGCCCATTAGGCGTGGTCCAGTAGTGTAAATCGATCATGATCTGCTCCTTATTGAGCGATCTGAGGGAACATGACTTTACGGGCCTCAGCATCCATTTCAGTCTTGTAATTGTGTTGGGACTTCAGCGCCTCCGCACGCTGTGCAGCCGGTCGCGTATTGATCTCGTCAAGAAGGCGCTTGACGTTCGGCAATTTTTCCCAAGCGTCGTTGCCAAGAATGAACGGTACAGCGCGCGCCCAGCCCCACACGGCCATGTCCACCAGCGTGTATTCATATCCAAGCATGTACGGCAGATTCGCCAAACGCTCATTGATGATTGACCAATGACGCCACGCTTCGAATGTATAACGAGTAACCGCATAGTCCTTCGGCTCAGGCGCGTAGTGTTTGAAGTGCACCGCCTGGCCAGAGTATGGGCCGATCCCTGTCGCTACAAACATGAGCCACGAATACATCTCCCCACGAGATTTCAGGTCATCGGCCGGCAGGTATTTCCCGGTTTTCTCTGCAAGGTAAAGCAACATGGCGTTGCTATCGAATACGACGGTGTCGCCATCGACCAGAGCTGGTGTTTTGGCATTTGGATTGATCTGCAGAAATGCCGGATCGTGTTGTTCCCCTCTGCGTGTATCAACCGGGATTAGCTGATAGGGCAGACCCGCCTCTTCCAAAAACAGCGCTATTTTTGCGGGATTGGGAGACGGGTGATAATAGAACTTGATCATGGTGACTCTCCTGGCAGTGGTCATCAGCGAACGTCGGATTGAGCCAAGGGTGGTAACCCCAGGCTGTTGAGTGCAATTTCGATAGCTTCAGTTACGCAGGATGGATCCGGGCTAACTCGCGCAAGTACCCGAACGCCGAGCAGTACAGAGAGCAGATGATTCGAACCTTGACGGGCATCGATGCTTGCCTCACCACCCAGCTGTTCGTTGTAGACATGCAAGCGGTCTCGGAAAAAATTGCGTATGGCGTCGAGCTCAGTTGCCACGGCCTGACGCAATTCGGGATCTTGCGCCGTCGCTTCGAGGGCAGCATTCACAAGCAAACATCCACGATGAAGCGGATCGGTCAGCGTGCGATTCAACACCTCTGCAAAAAATTCAGTTATGGCCAATCCCGCATTCGGCAAAACCTCCAGCCGGCGAATGCGATCACGCACACTGCAATCAAGATAATGCTCAAGCGAGCGACGGTAGAGGCTGCGTTTATCACCATACGCGTTGTAGAGACTGGGCTGATTCAGGCCAGTGCATTTGACGAGATCTCTCGTCGAGGTGCCTTCGTAGCCACATGACCAGAACGCGTCGACCACCGCGGTGAGAACCTTAGATTCATTGAATGCGCGAGGGCGAGCCATGGGTTAAATATCTTTGCGGGTTTGCAGTGAACCCTAACATAGGTTTTGTATCAGTCGCCATAAAATAAAAAGAGACGAAAAAACTCATTCACACTCATCCGCGGTAGACCGTTTGAGTACATTTTTCTGGTTAGCGCGTTGTCCATCAGGTACTTGAACAGCCCGTCGTTGGACGTCTGGCCATCGATGAAACGCTGGCCAGTGCGGGCGACCACGGCCTGCTGGATCAAGGTCTGCTCGTAGAATCCGTCCCCCAGGCGCTTGGCGCTTTGATCCGGGTCGTAACCGAGGTTGGACAATAGGTAATCCGAGCTCATGAACTGCTTGAGGTCAGTCAGTACCGGGTTGGTTTCGATCAGGTATTTCTGTGGTTTGGACTGCCCGGTACTGGCAGGTACACCCTGCACGCGGTTGATCGTGAAAGCTGTCGAACGGCCGGGCAGCGATGAGTCGCTGGCATCCCCCGTCGGGACGCTGACGTCGATAGCGCTGGCGCCGGCGCCTTGCTGCTGCCCCTGGCGATCCGCCGTGTTGAGGTTCACGTTGCTGGCCGAGGCCGAGGCATTGTTGGTCGGCAGAATGTCCCGAGGCTGGAAGCCGGGCAGCGTTTGCTGTCGCTGGGTCGGGTTGATGCTGGCACCACCCATGTTCCAGCTTTGCGGCCCCGTTGTGGCGGGTGCAGTTATAAAGCGAAGACCGCAAGCCTATCCCTTGCTGACCAAACCACGTCGATCAGCAAGGGCGGAAGTCAAAAAATACGGGCATCCGAAACATGTTAAGTAAGTGCCATTCAAATCTGTCCCCTTTTCCTTCTCCTTAATTTCATAAAATCGGCACAGCCTTACATACCTCATTAAAATTATTTAATATTCGATATATACGGATCAACCTCAGCATCTATCAGCCTTCTTTGCAAAATGAACAACATTTTCATAGCGGCGTCGGCACTCACCGAGGCATTCTTGGCTTCTTGCTCAGATATTTCATCTTCGCGCATAGCAACCTGATGAGACCCTGCATCATATCGCACGAAAAAACGATCGCCGCGAGCCCATATCTCCATATCACTGAATTGAAATATCTTTTTATCCATGACAATTTCTACTTGAGAATATTAGTTACGGTGTAGCTTCCAGGCTGCACAGGATCTATAACGGCTTCTGGCAATCCCCCAGGGCTGGTAAACCCACCAGGTCTCCAGAAGCTATTCGCACCAAACTCATAACCTGATGGAATGCAGTATCCATCAACACTCTTAATACTTACTAGAACAGGATTATTTCCTAAGCACCCATTATCAAGCCCCAGATACTCCTCTAATTTCGATACATCTCCATTTGCGCGCAATATAGTGGAAAAGGGGACAAATTTATTTTCCCGATCGACCCCTCGACCGTCTACGACTCCACAGATAAACAGATCGCATTTTTTTGCATAAAAATCACTCTCTATGGATGAATAATCACGCCACCGCTAACAATATCTTCTAGTGCTCTTACGGGAACTGCATATGTCGATCCAACTCCCAATGGCCATGGGTCACGAATAAACGCAGCCTCCAGTTCTTTACATACATAATCTATCGGAACCTTACCACCGAGAAAGAACAAGTCAACAAATTGCTCTTTCGATATTTTTTTGATATAAGATCGAAAACCAAGTCTTGCTGCTGGTAATTCATCGCTTACTCTCCGCAAATGACTTTATATATGAGCAACTTGCGCATATGCGACACCCTGCGAGATTAATGCCTGCAAAATGTCGCCCAACTTCACCTAATTAGCCATTTAAAATCCTTCATACCCAGCTTTGTTCAGCAACTCGGCACCGCGAATCAAACCTTACTGATACCAAGTCTGATTTTTGACAGACGATACAGAATTAATTTTACTAATTAACGTAGCGCAATCTTTACCAAGAACATAGCAATCGATAAGTGCTTGCTCAACTGATCGTGCGTCAAAACGTGAAAGATTCTGTAAACTCTCTATTCTGTCAATTGTGATGCCTATTTCTCTGAGGTGAGCTTGACCATGCTTAACTATGCCGTCGGTTATTCCAACTTAACGAGTGACGCCATCAATAACGCAGTTATAGACACAAGTCTTTCCGCCTATAGAGGCCACCTCACCTGCGCCTTTTGCTTATTCAAAATCTCAATAATTTCTTTGAAGCGAACTCAGCTGTACTCTCGCCTAGAGTATATGAATCCACTAAGCGGCTCCAACTCTCGTTTAGAGCCTTCCGCGCAAACGCATTCGATATCAATTTTATTTATAGCCTGGTTTTTTCCGCCCAGTGCATCAAGATTTGTCGCTACAACTTCCAGACTTTCCAGATCCAACTCTGTTGGATCACGATCAAGATAATATCGAATCAACACCGAACCGTTTTCATTATACCCGACAGCAACAGCTCTAATTTCAGGATAGATTTCGCCGAGGAGCGCAATCCGAAAACATGCCACGAGCCAATCAGGTAATTGTGCAGTAAATAGCATTTCAATTCCTCGCATCTGGAACAATATGGGCACCATTTTTTCCATAGTGAATCTGGCCTCTGGTAACTGACTGCCCTGTCCGTCCGTCTACCCCTATTGGCCTTCCAAAATCCACAATTGGGTTACCACGAGCCCCGACGCCAACAACAGGATATTTACCGCTGTGAACTCCTCCCAAAAGCTCCGCAGGGTCGACACCATCGTTAAAATAACTACGCCCTTCCTCAAAATTATTGTGACCTTTGATATGTTTACCCTGCTGCCCCATATGTATATTTGTCGGAAGATCGGTGGGGACGGGGAGCTTGATTATCTCCTTTGAACCTTCAGCATTTCGCACTGCCGCCGCAGCATCCGCCGTCGCACCTACCTCCTTGGCAGCAAGACTTCCAAATCCTCCCACACCCAGCGCCGTGCCGCCAGCCGCCGCAGACCCAAAAGACACCTCAACAGCTGTTATACCCAGCTCGGTGCAAGCGGCCAGATTCACCCCACAAGCCGCCAGTAATTCCGGACCAAACAGTATCCCGCCAGCAACGACACCACCAATTGCCGAAACGGTACCAAGATGACTCTCATCACCGATTTTTTTGCCGTAGTTCGCACGGCACACATCCGCCGGCAGACCACTGCAACTCTGTGTCGCATACTCTCTGTAGAGCTTATCGGCATACACGCGACTGCCCAGCTCATTGTTCTCCACCGCGTTTCGACCAGACTGAGCCCCCGCCACCGCTCCACCGAGGTCACCATCCACCGCGCCCCCCACAAAGCCTGCCGCCAGCGTCGAGAGCGCCGAGATCGTTTGTTTCTGCGCCTCAGTCAGATCCTCACGCTTGGTGTTTGGGTACAGCTGGGCCGCGATCAGCTCACCCGTGACAGCTCCCGCTGCACCTGCCGCTGCAGAGTTTCCTTGAGTCTGAGCGACGATGGCACCCAGTACCGCCTGAGCCATGATGCGAGCGGTGTCGTTACCTTCCGTTGATTTTTTGATGATGTTCGCCAAGTACGGTGCCGATGCACCTGCAAGGGCTGAGCCTATGTCACCCCCGGCCAACCCTTGCAACGCAGCTGATACGGCTTGAACGGCGCGCTGGTAATCCCCGCCCGTGCCGTACTTCTTCATCACATCCTTATACGCCTTCGCTTCTTGCACCTGAGCCAGGGTAGGATTCTGGTTCCCCTGACGAGCGAGCTCCTCTCGCGCGGCCTTATCAGCTTCGAGCTGACCCTGAGTACGCACGATATCCGACACTTGAGTACCGATATCACCAATCAACTGCACCTGCCGTAGCCGGTTCTGTTCCTTCTCCTTATCAAAGATCGGGCTGATGCTGTCGTTGGCATGTTCAACGTCTCGGCTCAGAGTGGCCACATCCTGCTGCTGTTTGGCAGGATCGCGAATCTCGAGAGTGCCGTTGGAAATAGCGGATGAGGTATTACCGCTGGCACTGTCCCCATGGTTGAAAGCGATCAGCATGCCGCTGGGCATGTTGCTGGTGAAACCGTCAGTGCCATTGCTGCCACTGCTGACACTGGCACTTTGCAACGAGCTTGTGTACTCAGCTTTGTTCTTAATGTCACTCCAACCAAGTGTTCCCGTGCTCAACCGATTCTTGTCAGCGTCTGCGGTGCTGGCAATGACGCTGCCATCGAGCTGGGTGTGGTTACCCACATTCACTTGATAACCGCCCTTGCCGCTGAACAAGCCGGTTTGCTCCTGCACACTCAGGTATTTGGAGTCGATCGTGCTTTTGCTGACGCTGAGGTTGGCGCTCCCCCCCGTACCGATGATGGCGACACTGGCGCCGCCACTGACATTGGTTTGCTTGGATTTGTAATCGTCGGAGTCTTGCAGGCTTTGTAGCGTAAGGTCGCGGCCGACGTTGGCAATGATCTGGTCCGCGCTGACTTGTGCCCCTTTGAGGGTGGTGTCTCGTCCACTGATCAGGCTGACTTGCTTACCCGCATCCAGCGTTGTTTCGGTCCAAGTGGTACCGTTGCCTTTTTCACTACCCGTGCCCTTGTTCGCATTGGCGAAAATACTTAGGCCCCCGCCATTGGGGCCAACACCGATGCTGGCACCTATAGCACCACCACTGCTGCTATTCTTACCGTCAAGTTTTTGCGTATTGGCTGCAGCTTCCAGACGAATATCACGCTCAGCAGCCAACAACATTTCGTTGCCCGCCTGAAGCTTGCTGCCTTGAATGCGGATGTCCCCATCAGCACCTGGAATGCCGTTACCGGCAGCTATGATGGTGAGATTATTACCGCTGGTCAGGCTACTGCCTTGGCTGACCGTTTGCTCCTGAGTCTGCTTGGAACTGGATTTCTGCGAGCCAAGGGAAACACTGATACCCACAAACTGGCCTGCATTATCGTCGGTCATTCCGCCGCCCTGCTGCGCGGCTTGCCATGCCTGAACACCTGTCAGACCAGCTTTGACACCTTGCAACGCAGCGAGACGACTATCGTCCTCCTCCCTGGCTTGCTTGGTCGTCTGGTAAGCGGAGTCGACCGCACTGCCCACGGTTCCGGACAATGCCAAGGTCAAGCCACTGCTCTTGCTCTTGGAAGTTTGTTCGCTCCTGTTATTGGTTTCGGCTGCAAGAATGCTGACGTTCTGCCCGACGAGACGAATATCCTTGCCCGCAATAACGTCGGAGCCTTTGATGCTCAGGTCCTTGCCGGCCTCAATATTCACGGTGCCAAGTACGCTACCAACAGTGCTGGCCCGGTTGGTTTCGAAGCTGCTGGTCGAGGTGTTCTGATTGCTGGCCGAGCCCAAGGTGAAACCAATCCCACCACTACTCAACAAGCCGGATTTTTTCTTCGACGTTGAATGGCTTTCTTCGAAGGTTTCAGTTGCGCCATCAATCGCCACATTGCGCCCAGCAATTAAGCTGGTGGAGTTTGTGGAAGCGATGTCGCTGGCTACTACGCTAATGTCCTTCCCCGCATGCACGACCACAGAGTCGGCACTTATGGAGGAACCCTGCTGCGTCGTGGAGCTGCTGCTATCGATGCGCGTCTTCTGGCTGCTGGACAACCCTGAGTGGCTGGTCTTGGTCTTGCTGTAGTAGCTGTAATCGGTGTTCTCAGCACTCTCCAGGTTCAGGTCGCTACCCGCATACAGATAAGCTTCATCCCCCGCACTCACCCGGCTGGCGATCAAGGCCAAATCCTTTCCAGCACTCAACGCCACGCTCCCACCCGCCGTCACACTGGTGGAAACCTGGCTGACATGATCCTCCTGACTCGTCACCTTCCTGGTCTTGTTATACGAGTGCTCTTCATCCGCCGCCGACGCCAACGTCAGGTCGCCGATAGCGCTCATGCTCACATCGCGCTTCGCGTCGATCTGGCTGGCGATGGCTGTGATGTCACGACCTGCATTGACCTTAAGGTCCTGCCCCGTATCAACGATCGAGCCGTACTGCTTAATGCTCTCATTGGTATACAAACCACGCTGGCCACTGACAACTTGCTCGGCTGACACGAGATTGACGTCACGTCCGGCAGTGATCGTGGTATCCGCGCCGCTTTTCAGCACGCCACCGTTGTTGTTGATATCGCGCCCTGCATTGATGGTCAGATTATTGGCCGCTTCAATACGCGCAGCACTGTCAACGAAGTCGGTGCGCTCCGTGCGATAACCACTGCTGCTTTCGTGGGTGGTGACCGTACGCTCGTTGATCACATCTCCATTGGTGGTCGTCAGCGAGACATCTTTACCGGCGATGACGCCACCGGACTTGTTGATCAGGTTGTTGCCTGCCAGCAGGTCGAGCCGATTGCCCGCTTCGACCAGGCCGCTGTTGACCAGGTCATTGCCAGCGCTTGCCGACAGGTTGTTGCTGGCCTTCAAAGTACCGGCGTTGTTCAGATCCTTGCCGGCGATCAGGGTGACGTCGCTACCCTGGATCAGTGCGCCGTTGGCGGCCAGACGGTTGTTGGCGTTGGCAAGATAAAGCACCGGCACCAGCACCTGTTCGCCGTTCACTTCGGCGGTTTCCATCCAGACGATGTCGTGGGTCAGCGCCGCCACTTGTTCGGAGGTCAGACTCACCCCTACCGACAGGTTGAGTTCGTTTTTGCTGGTTAGCGCGTTGTCCATCAGGTACTTGAACAGCCCGTCGTTGGACGTCTGGCCATCGATGAAACGCTGGCCAGTGCGGGCGACCACGGCCTGCTGGATCAAGGTCTGCTCGTAGAATCCGTCCCCCAGGCGCTTGGCGCTTTGATCCGGGTCGTAACCGAGGTTGGACAATAGGTAATCCGAGCTCATGAACTGCTTGAGGTCAGTCAGTACCGGGTTGGTTTCGATCAGGTATTTCTGTGGTTTGGACTGCCCGGTACTGGCAGGTACACCCTGCACGCGGTTGATCGTGAAAGCTGTCGAACGGCCGGGCAGCGATGAGTCGCTGGCATCCCCCGTCGGGACGCTGACGTCGATAGCGCTGGCGCCGGCGCCTTGCTGCTGCCCCTGGCGATCCGCCGTGTTGAGGTTCACGTTGCTGGCCGAGGCCGAGGCATTGTTGGTCGGCAGAATGTCCCGAGGCTGGAAGCCGGGCAGCGTTTGCTGTCGCTGGGTCGGGTTGATGCTGGCACCACCCATGTTCCAGCTTTGCGGCCCCGTTGTGGCGGGTGCACTGCCCTCTTGGGCGCTCAGACGGAACAGGCCGTTCTGACCGGTTGGCAGTGCGAAGCCAGGCAACGCCAGCGGGTTGACCTGCTGCTGGGCCAAGTCCGGCGGCAACTGCTGGTTGAGGGTGATGCGCGTGGAGAACTGGCTGCCGGCAGCACCGGTGCCGGTACGCGGGCCACTGCCGATGTAGCTATAGCCAGGTCGTACAACGCTGTTATCGATGGTGTTCTGGGCGTTGATATTGACCGCGCCTGCGGCCTGGATCACAGCGGCGTAGCTTTGGTCTCCACCGGCAATTTTTCGGGTGCTGCCCAGCTCCGGTAGCTCCGCTTCGGTCATGCCGATGAAGTTGGCCATGCCACCCTGTATGCCACTCAAATCGTTGGCGTTGTAACCGCTGCTTTCATACCAGTACTGGTCGGTGAAAGCCTCTGCGGCGCTGTACCAGCCACCTGCGTTGCTGGTTCGCTGCGACCTGAAGATCCGGGTGGTCTCGGTATCACCGGTTTCCACGCCACTGTTGGTCAGGTTGACCAATGTGGCGTTGAAGTTGCCGGCGGTAGCGATGGTGCTGCTCTGATTGAGCAAGTTGCCGCCATTGAGGCTCAGGTTGCCACCGGCGGTGATGCTGGAAGCAGCGCTCGCTGCGGTGACTTCGAGTTTTTCGCGCTGCACGATCTCCCATACGTGGTTCTGCTTGCCGCTGCAGTCGCCGGCGTTGACCCCTTCGATACAGGTGATTTCGCCGATCCGGGCAGTGTAGATACCCGCGTTGTTGACGGTGAGCACGTCCCGGATGTTCTGGATCGTGCTAGCCGCAAGGAACATGCTGCCATCGCTTTGAAGCGACGAGGATCGGTTGATGATGCTGTTGGCCAGCGCGCCGCTGCCATTACGATCGATCGTCAGATTGCCGAGGCTGTATACGTTGGCGTAGCTGTTACTGAAGTCGGCGACCCGCAGCGACATGTTTCTGCCGCTGAAAATCAGGCCGCCGGCGTTGGCCAGGTTACCCGTGGTGAGCGTCAGGTCAGCTCCGGCAGCCGTGGTGCCGGAGTTACTCACTCCACCCGCGTTGATGATGAGGGCGTTCTTGGACGTCAGTCGTCCAGCGTTGTACAGCTGGCCGCCGACATTGAGCGTGGTGTCGCCACCGCCTGCGATGCTGGAGTTGACGGTGTTGAGGTTGACCTGAGCGGCGTTCAGGCCCAGGTTGCCCTGGCTACTGACACGCCCGCCGCCCCAATAGGTTCCGCTCAGACCGAAGTTAAGGGTGCCATCACTGGCAATCAAACCTTCGTTGTACCAGTTGACGCCACTGCCGACGAAACTGGTGGAGCCCAGCAACTGGCCGCTGGCAGTCTGGGTGAAGTTGTTGACGTTTACGCTTAAGCGCCCGGCCTGGATCACACTGGTGTTGGTCCAGCTGTTGGTGCTGATCGTCAGTGCGCCACGAGTCACGATGCCGCCGCCGGCGTTGATGACGTTGTTGGTGGAGATATCGAAGGTGCCGGTGCCGACGTGCAATAGACTACCGCCCGCGTTGAGGAAGCTACCGGCACCGAGAGTCAAATCGAGGTTGGCGGTTTCCAGCGTGCCGTTGCGGTTGTCGAACAGTCCACCGATCTGGAAGCTGGTTTTGCCTGCTGTGCCCAGAGCGCGCAGTTGACCAGTCTGGTTGTCGAGACTGGCAGCCTTGATGGCCAGGGTGGTGTCACTCTCGATGATGCCCAGCCGGTTATTCAACGCACCGGTCAGGGTCAGGTCGATCTGTTGGCCAGCAATCTGGCCATCGTTGTCGCCGCTGTTATCGAAGTTGTTGCCGGTGACGTTGACCTTGCCTTTGGCGTAGAGGCCGCCGTTGCGGTTGTCAAAATCGCTGGTGGCGATGATCGCATCGCCGCTTTGGGCCGAGATACGCCCACCGTAGTTATCGAAACCGCCCAGCGCGTTCAAGTTCAGACGCTGGGCCTGAATGACCCCGCCCTGGTGGTTGTTGTTCAGGTCGTAGCCGTTTCTCAGCACACCGGTCAGACGCGCGGCGAATGCCCCTTGCAGCGCGGCAAGTACGCCGCCGCGGTTGTCGAGGTGACCCGCGTCAATAGACAGATCGCCGTTCTTGGCGAGGATCCGGCCGCTCTGGTTATCGATATCGCCAACCGTTTTCAGGGTCAGCGCGCCCTGGCTTTGCAGGGTTCCCTTAGCGTTGGTGAAGCTGTCAGCCTGCAGTTGCAGCTCGCCGTTCTGACTGTAGATCAGGCCGTCGGCGCTGTTCTGGACTGTGCCCGGCGTGGTGATCGTCAGCTGATCATTGGCCGCGATGGTGCCGTGATTACGATTGTCCAGGCCACCGGTCAGCAACGTCATCAGGTCCTGGCTGGCCAGTTGACCGCCCTGGTTGTTCACCTGGGTAGAGCGCTGCAATAGCAATGGCCCACCGCTGGCGAGCTTGCCGTTGGTGTTGACCAAAGCGCCGAGCAAATCAAGGGTCACCGCGCCGTTACTGATGTAGGTGCCGCCGGTGTTATCCAGCGTCGTACCAGTGAAGCGCACATCCCCGATGGCGTTGATCGTGCCACCCGCGTTGCCGAGGGAGATTGCCTGCATCGCCAGGGTCGCGCCGCTGTCGATCAGACCGCCGGCGGCATTGTTCAGCGTACCGCTGAGGGTCAAGGTCTGGGCACCGCCACTGGAGAGCACGCCGCCGCTACTGTTATCCAGGTTCGTGGCGTTGACGTTGAGTGTCTTCAGGCTGGCGAGTGCCCCGGCAGTGCTGTTGAGCAGCTCACCACTCAAGGTCACATCGAGGCTGCCATTGTTGCTCGACAGCGTGCCGCTGTTGCGGTTATCGAGGCTGTCGGCAGTGACCACCAGACCCTGTGAGCCGGAGATCAAACCGTTCTGATTGAGGACTTTACCGGCGTTGACATTGAGCAGATTGCTGCTGATCAGTTTGCCGGCACTGCTATCAAGATTGCGGGCGTTGATGTCGAAACTTTGGCTGCTGGAGATTTCCCCCCCGCGATTACTCAAATCACGCAGGTGCTTGAGACTCAATTGGCCGGTCGTGGTAATCAACCCGGCGTCGTTGTTCAGGTCGGCGGTGGCTGCACCAAAGTCAATCGCGATGGCACTGCCCAGCAGCACGCCACTCTGGTTGTTCAGGCCGTTGCTGCTGATGGTCAGGCCATCGTTGGCACTAATCAATCCTTCGTCCTGGTTGGTCAGCATCCCTTCGAGATTCAGCGACACGTCGGCCCGACTGGTAAGTGTGCCGCCGCTGTTATCCAGGCTGGCGGCCTTGACGTCCAGAGCCGCTGCGGCGATCAAGCCTTTGACGTTGGTCAGCGCCTGTTCGATGCGCAGGGTCACGGCCTGATTGCTCAGCAGTTTGCCGTTACTGCTCTCCATGTTGCGGGCCGCCAACGTGAAAGCCTGGGCACTGGAGATTTCACCGCCGGTGTTGTTGACGTCGGAAAGATTCTTGAGCATCAGCAACGGCGCGCTGATCAGGCCGTTCTGATTGTTCAATTGGCCCTGGTTCAGATCCAGCGTCAGCGACGTGTTGCTGAACATCTGCCCGCCCTGCTGGTCCAGGCCTGTGACGTTCGCGTTCATCGCGCCGGTACTGGCGATTCGACCGCCGCTCTGATTGGTTACCTGAGTAGCGCTCAGGTCCAGAGTATCGCCGCTGTTCAGTCGACCGTTGAGGCTGTTATCCAGCGAGCCGGTATTCACAACGACAGCGCCTTTGCCGCTGATGTTGCCATTGCTGTTGTTGATGCTGGCACTGTTGAGCATGAGGCCGGCGTCGGTAACGATCAGCCCGCTCTGGTTAAGCACCACACCAGTGGTGGTCAGGGTCAACGGCCCGGCTGCGGACAGGCCGCCAAGATTGTTCGTCAGGCTGGCCGCGGTGACATCAAGCGAACCTTCGGCACTGATCAGGCCCTGAGTGTTGTCCAGGTCGCCGGAAAGCCCGATGTTGAGATTTTTCTGGCTCAGCAGCGAACCGCCGGCGCTGTCGAGACTGTGTCCGATCAAGTTCAGATCGGTCTTGCCCGAGAGCAGCCCCTTGGTGCGGTTGAGCACTTCAGCGACCGTCAGGGTCAATGCGTCCAGGGCAACGACCTTGCCGCCATCGCTGTTGTCCAGACGGTTGCCAACCAGGTTCACATCGGACTGGCTCGACAACTCACCAGCGCGGTTGTCGACCGAGTCGACGTTCAGTTGCAGCGTGTTGTTCGAACCGACGAGACCACCGTTGCGGTTGTCCAAACGGGTGCCGGTCAGGGTCAGGGCACCCGTGGCGACCAACTCGCCCTGTTGGTTGTCGAGCGTGGCGACGTTGGCAACAACATCTGCCTTGCCGGCAATGTAGCCATTACTGTTGTCGACGCTGTCGGCACCGAGTTTCAGATCACCGTCGGCGATCAGCACGCCGCCGTGGTTGACGAATTGTCCATCCAGCGTCAGATCAAGAGCATCGCGGCTGCTGATCAGGCCATCGCTGTTATCCAGACGGGTGCTGTGAATGTCCAGGGACTGGGCGGAAATCAGGCCCTTGATGCTGGCCAGCAGTTGTTCGATGCGCAGAGTCACACCCTGATTGCTGATCAACTTGCCGTTGCTGTTATCGACGTTGTGCGCGTCCAGCGTGAACGCTTGGGCGCTGGAGATTTCACCGCCGGTGTTGTTGACGTCCTTGAGGTTTTTCAACACCAGCAGTGGTGCGTTGATTACGCCGCTCTGGTTGTTCAACTGACCCTGATTCAAGTCCAGGCTCAGCGAGGTTTTGCTGAACAGTCGCCCTCCCTGCTGATCGAAACCGGTGACCAACGCAGTCAGCGCCTTTTCACTGGCAATCTGGCTATTCGCACCATTGCTCACCTGTGTCGCATTGAGATCCAGAGTGTCGCCACTGATGAGGCTCCCGCCCGCGGTGTTATCCAACGCGCCGGTGGTGATAGCTGTCGCGAGTTTGCCGCTGATCGCGCCACCGAGGCTGTTATCCAGACTTTGACTGGTGAGGGTCAGGCCACTGTCGGTGGTCAGCGAGCCGCTTTGGTTGATCAGCGCGCCGCTGGTAGTCAGGGCCAGCAGACCGGCGCTCGACAGTTCACCCCGGGTGTTGTCGAAGCTGTTCGCTTGAACGCTCAGCTTGCCCTCACTGCTGATCAGGCCCTCGACGTTGCTCAGGGCGTTGTCCAGGCGAATGTTCAGCCCCTGCAGGGAAACGAGATTGCCACCGCTGTTCTCCAGGCTCTGGCCGACCAGCGTCGTGCCTTGCTCGCTGCGCAACAAGCCCTTGGTCTGGTTGATGATGTGAGCAACGGTCAGGCCCAGTGTGGTGGTGCCCAGCACCTTGCCGCTGTCACTGTTGTTCAGGCTTTGGCCGTGGAGGCTCACATCGACGGCGCTGGAGATTTCGCCGCCACGGTTGTCGATATCGTCGACAGTCAGTGTCAGCGCTTTTGCCGAGGCGACCAGGCCGCCGCTACGGTTATCAAAGGTCTGGCCGGTGTGCGTCAACATGCCCAGGGCCGTCAGTTCGCCCTGCTGGTTGGTGAACTGAGCCACTTTGGTGGTCAGATCGCCCTCGGTGAAAATGCGACCGCCGCTGTTATCGACGCCAGTGGCTTGCAGGCGCAGCGGTCCTTTGGCGGTGAGGATGCCACCGCGGTTATCCAATTGCGTACCATTGACGGTAACCGCCGCTTTACCGTCGAGCGTGCCCCCTCCACGGTTATCAATCTGGCTGATCGTCAGTTGCAAATCCTTGCTCGCACGAAGCTGGCCGGCACGGTTGTCCAGCGAGTCACCGCGAAGGGTCAGGCGATCTTTGCCGGTGATGTTGCCGTTACGGTTGTCCAGAGTGGCGCTCTGCACATCCACAGCACCTTTGGCGCTCAGGTCGCCGTTCTGGTTATCGAACAAACCGGCGATGCTCGCGCTCAGGCTGCCATCGCTGACAAGGCTGCCGTCATGGCTGTTGTCCAGACTCGCCGCAGTAATGTTCACACTCCGGCCGGAACCCAGCACACCGTTCTGGTTGTTCAGGGTGCCGATCAAACCGATGTTCAACGCCACATCGCCGGTGACCTGCCCATCGCTGTTGTCCAGTGACGTGCCACTGATGCGGGTACTTCCCGCGCTGGAAACTTCCCCGTCGTGGTTGTTCAGGTGGCCAACTGTCGCCGTCAGATTGCCGTTGCTGGAGAGCAGGCCTTGAGTATTGAGAATTTGCGTGGCGTTCAGTTGCAGCGAGGTGTCACCGGACACTGCGCCCTTGTTTCGGTTGTCCAGAGTGGTGGCGGTGACTAGGCTATTCTGCCGGCCGCTCAAGGTACCGCCCTGGTTAGTCAGGGTTTGCGCAGCGGTGACCGTCAGGTTGCGACTGGCAACCACGCTACCGGTATTGTTGAGATTCTGTGCGCTCAAGACGGCATCGCCATTGCCATTGCGACTGTTGTCGGCATTGACCCCGGCTTCAATGATGCCGTTGTTGCTCAACTGGCCACCGGCACTCAAGCTGATACTGTCCCGAGCCGCAACGCTTTGCTGCACAGCCAGATTGCCCTGAGTCTGAACATTGACCGCGCTACCGTAGACCGGCCCCTGTGCGTCCAGGCTGGCGGCTTTGACATTGACCGCGTTGGTGGCAGCGGTCTGCGCCAGGCTCAAGTGCCCATTGGCATCGATCTGTATATCCCCACCACTGGCCGCCAGATTGCCGGCCAGTTTCACCCCGACCCCCGCCTCGGTGCCCACCAGCTTGATCGCCCCGGCGTACATGCCGCCCAGTGCCGAGGAGTCGATGGCCAGTTGCGGCTTGGCACTGCCGTCATCGACGCGTGCGGTGGCACTGAGAGTCTGGGCATTGACGTCGTTGCGACCGGCGATGATGGTCAGGTTTTTCGCCTGGATCTCGGCGTTGATTTTTGCGCTGCGGGTGATGATTTCGAAGCTGTCGACGTTGTTGGCGTTCAGCCCGGCGCCGTCGATGGAGACGCTGCCCTGATCGACCTGGAAACGATCCACGCGACCGCTGCCATCGAGTACCGGTTTGCCGGTGGTCAAGGTCACGCGCGGGGTGTTGATGAATCCGCAGCCGTTGCAGCTGATGCCGTAGGGGTTGGCGACGATGACGCGGGCCGACTGCCCCGCCACTTCGGTGTAACCGCGCAGCTGGCTGGGGCTGCCGCCGACCACTTCGTTGAGGATGGTTTGCGCCGCGACCCCGTTGGTGAGGTTGGGGTTGCCAACGATGATGCCGCCCAGTTGCGTCGTACCGGTTTGTCCGGCGACGTTGTTGAGGATGACGCCCGAATTGCCGACGTTGTAGTCGACGAACTGGTTATGCGACAGGCCGCTGCCATTGGGCGTGGCGATGTTGACGATCGGCACGCCATTGCCCGCCTGACCCAGGCTGGTGCCCGGATTGGCCACCACGATGCCTTCGGCCTGCGCCCACACCGGTTGCCAGAACATGACGTTGGCCAGCAGAAACGCCAACCCGCGCTTGGGCATGCCCCAGAAATGCTCGCGGTTTTTCACCACGG
>NZ_JBSVXG010000007.1:0-79636 GCF_054070595.1 Pseudomonas sp. SDO55104_S430
GTATGCACAATCCCGTAGGAGCGAGGCTTGCCCGCGAAGCTTTTAAAGGCTGATCGAGGTCGCCTCAAACCGCACTCGCGGATGAGCAATCCGGTCCTGCGCACGCACCAGCTCCAGCTCATAGCTCGCGCAGGCCTGGGTCTCCAGCAGCACCTCATGCACCGCCGACGCGGCAAACTCGAATGCCGCCAGCAGACTGTCACCCAGCAGCACCCGCGCCAGAAACAAACCGGACGTCAGATCCCCAACGCCAACCGGCTGCCGAGGAAACGCCAGCAACGGACGCTGGAGATGCCAGCTGCCTTCGGCCGTCACCAGCAACATCTCAAAGAACTCCGGGTTTTTCCCCGGATAATCCAGATGTTTGACCACCACCGCCTTCGGCCCACGGGCCAACAGCGCCCGTGCCATGGCCAAGCAATCGAACAGCGACTGCGGCTTGCGCCCGGCAAAGCTGTCGAGCTCCAGCTGATTCGGACACATGAAGTCGGCTACCGCGGCGGCCTCCTCGAGCAGGAAATCACTGACTTCCGCCGGCACGCTGCAACCTTTCTCCGGATGCCCCATCACCGGGTCGCACAAATACAGTGCCTTGGGATTCATCGATTTGATGCGCGCCACACCTGTCAGGATGGCGCGGCCTTGGGCGGCGCTGCCCAGATAACCCGACAACACCGCATCGCAGTTGCCCAGCTCGCCGATCGCCGCGATGCCATCCACCAGATCGGGGATCTGCTGCGGGGACAGCACCTCGCCTGTCCACTGCCCGTACTGGGTGTGGTTGGAGAACTGCACTGTGTTCAGCGGCCAGACATTGACCCCGACCCGCTGCATCGGGAAAACCGCGGCACTGTTGCCAGCGTGGCCGAACACCACGTGGGACTGGATAGCGAGCAGATGGGGCGTGCGTTTCATGCGGTGAGTTTCCGTAAAACGATTGAAATTCGAGCGGGGCAGTATGCGACGAAACGCAGCCTGTACGACAGACCGGCGACGCAGTTAAGCTGACACTCTCATGTTGGAGCACCCTGTTGATGTTGACCCTTGGAAATATTTTCGTGCTGATGCTGTTCGCCACTGCCGGCGCCTGGCTGTGGCACAACCACGGTTTGCGCGAACGCGCACTGGAGCGGGTCAAGCAGCACTGCAGCAACCTGGGAGTGGAGTTGCTGGACGGCAACGTGGCGCTGAAAAAAATCGCCTTCATCAAGGACGGACGCGGCAAGCGGCGCCTGGCTCGCGTATACAACTTCGAATTCACCGTGACCGGCGAGACCCGTCATAACGGCACCATCACCCAGTTCGGCGCCCACAGCGCACAGATCGAACTGGCGCCCTACCCGATGCCTTTCGACGATACGCCGCCGGTGGTGGATGTGGTCAAGCACAGCGCCAATGTGGTCGAACTGAGCCATTGGCGGCAAGAACACAGCAAGTGGCGCCCTTGAATTGAAAGATCGCTGCCAGCGATCTTTTGATTTCACCCCAACCGACAGTCGTCCAACCCTTTCTGCAATGTTTCTACCTCCTGCGGCTCACTGAAAATCAGCTCGATTCGTGAATCCTGCCGCCACTCGCTGGCCTTCCATTCCAGCCCCGAGTTATCCACTGCATTCACAGACTGCCATTCCGCGTCGCTGTGGATAACCAGCTTCGCCCGCCGCCAGGCAAGGCTGGAAAGCCATTGAGCAACCCGCGCTGTATCGAACCGCTGGCTCGGATGCCAGCGCCAGCCAATGCTCCAGCCGCCCTCCTGCACCTGACTCAGGCAAATCGGCTGCGTCGGATCGGTCCACACCGCTGGCAACTGCGCCAGGCCTTTGGGCAGCGCAACGTTATCCACGCCCGCGACAGCCTGAGCAGCCAGACCGGGCAACTGGCTCAATGGCATCGCCGCCTGCTGCGTCCAGTACACCGGCCGTACAGGTAGCTGTTTGATCAGGTGCTGGCGATCTGCCTCGCTGAGGTTTTCCGATTTGTTCATCAAAAGCAGGCCAGCGCTGACCAGCGCATCCTGTTGCGCCTGTGGTAGCGACTTGCCCGAAATGAGAGCCTGAGCATCCAAAACCAGTACACTTGGCAGTACGTTTAGTACACCTTTCCACGGTTTTTCACTCAGTTGCCGGAGCAACTGCACCGGATGCCCAAGCCCGGACGGCTCGATAAACAGCCGATCCGGCCGCGCCTTGCGCAGCAACCGACCAAGCCCGATCTGAAACGGCGCGCCGTTGACGCAACACAAACAGCCCCCGGCCACTTCACCCAGTGCGATACCATCGGCGTCGCTGGTGAGCAATGCTGCGTCGATACCTATCTGGCCGAATTCGTTGATCAGCACCGCCCAGCGCTCACCGTCCGGGCGTTGCGCCAGCAGGTGCCTGATCAGGCTGGTCTTGCCGGCCCCCAAGGGACCTGCGATGACGTGGGTGGGGATGTTCTGCAGCATGATTGAAGGATTCTGAGGAGGTGAAGATGCGGTGGATGGGATTGTCGTTGTTGCTCACGCTGGCGTCCGGCGAAGCACTGGCCCAGGCCTGCGTGGTCCACAGCCAGGCGGAACGGCTCGACGTGAAAGTCTGTCAGCAGAACCGCAACATTCCGGAAAAACTGTTCGCCGACGGCTTCTGCCAGCCCACCCTGGCCGGGCAGAAAGTCGAGGTGCAGTACGTCGATCAGTGCCCAAGCAGCGCGTTCGGTGTGTGCAGCAACGCTCAAGTCGCCAATATGCCTTACCGGCAGGATATTCACTATTACGGCGTCGCCACGGACGCGGCGTACCTCAAGCCCTTCTGTGAAGCTCAGAGCCAGGGAACCTGGCTCAAGCCCTGAGTCCCTCAGGCCGCCTCATCGAACCAGGGACCGAACGGATCCGGCAACAACCGCCAGGCCTCGGCCCCCAGCGCCAATTCCTCGTCGGTCAGCAGGCAATCGTCCAGCTCGGCGGTGAGCTGTTCGAAATCGATGTCCTGGCCGATGAACACCAGTTCCTGGCGGCAATCACCGGCGTCGGCCGTCCAGTTATTCATGATGGTTGCGGTGCTTTCCTCGTCCTGTGGCCACTGCTCCTTCGGCACGAAACGCCACCAGCGCCCGGCATACCCATGGCGCATCATCCCACCGGCCTGGGACCAGCTGCCGGCGTGCTGGGGTTTGCTCGCCAGCCAGAAGAATCCCTTGGAGCGCAGCAGATTGCCGTTGAGCCACGGGCCGTCGATGAAGTTGAAGAAGCGCTGCGGATGGAAGGGACGGCGCGCACGGTAAGCGCGGGAGGCAATGCCGTATTCCTGGGTTTCCGGTACGTGTTCGCCGCGTAGCTCCTGCAGCCAGCCCGGCGCCTGCGCGGCTTTCTCGAAGTTGAAGCGACCGGTATTGAGGATCTTCTCCAGCGGCACTTCGCCCATGACCATGGGGATGACCTCGGCCTGCGGATTGAGTCGTTCGAGGATCGCCATCAGCTCCTCTCGCTGCTGGCTGCCGATCATGTCGATCTTGCTGATCAGGATGACGTCGGCGAATTCGATTTGCTCGATCAGCAGTTCGGTGATGGCGCGCTCATCCTCTTCGCCCAGGGTTTCACCCCGGGACGCCAGGCTTTCCGCTGCCTGGTAATCGGGCAGGAAATTCAGGCCGTCCACCACTGTAACCAGCGTGTCCAGGCGGGCGATATCACTGAGGCTCTGACCCTTTTCATCACGAAAGGTGAAGGTCTCCGCCACCGGCAACGGCTCGGAAATGCCGGTGGATTCGATCAGCAGATAATCAAAGCGACCTTCCCGCGCGAGGTTGCTCACTTCCTCCAGCAAATCTTCGCGCAAGGTGCAGCAAATACAGCCGTTGCTCATCTCTACCAGCTTCTCTTCAGCACGGTTGAGGCTGACATCGCGCTGGACCTCGGTGCCGTCGATGTTGATTTCACTCATATCATTGACGATTACAGCAACACGCAAGTTAGTACGGTTACGTAGTACGTAATTAAGAAGTGTACTTTTCCCTGCTCCAAGAAAGCCCGACAGGACCGTAACGGGCAAACGATTAGGCATTTGGATGTTCCTCACAGGCTCCCGGTCGAAATGTCGGGCTCGCACAATGTTATAGTGTAACTACATATTGTTATAGTGTTACATTGAGTGACCTACATTGTGGACCTGCCATGAACGCACTCACTCTCCCGGACATCGCCGCTCAAGCCACACACCAAATCCTGCCTCTGGAATGGGTTGGCATGTGCGGCATTGCGCTTCCTGTGTTGTTTGACGGCGAGCGTCTGCCCGCCAAAATCGACGCGGGGGTGAGTCTTGATAACGGTGAAGCGCGGGGCATTCACATGTCGCGGATTTATCTGGCGCTGGAAATGCTTGAACACGAGAGCCTTTCGCCGGCTCTGCTGCGACGACTTCTGGAGCAATTCCTCAGCAGCCATGAGGGTCTGTCGAGCAGCGCCTTCCTGAAAATCCACAGCCAATTACTGTTGAAAAGGCCGGCGCTGATCAGCGATCTGTCAGGGTGGAAAACCTATCCCGTGAGCGTCGAAGCCCGTTTGGAAAACGCGATGTTCCACGTGGAACTAAAAATAGAGGTCGCTTATTCCTCGACGTGCCCCTGCTCCGCGGCCTTGTCCCGGCAGCTGATCCAACGGCAATTCGCCGAGGATTTTCCCAACCGAACACTGAATCACGCCGAAGTCCTGGCCTGGCTTGGCTCGCCCAAAGGCATCGTCGCCACGCCCCACAGTCAACGCAGCACCGCACATTTGAATCTGCGCCTGGACGACTATCTGGATAACCTGCCGTTAATCCCGCTGATCAATGATGCCGAAGCGGCCTTCGGCACCGCAGTGCAAACCGCTGTGAAGCGTGCGGATGAACAGGCCTTCGCATTGGCCAACGGCCAGAACCTGATGTTTTGCGAAGACGCCGCGCGACGTTTGAATCAGGCCATGAAACGCTCGCCGGGCATCAGCAGTTTCC
The DNA here is from genome assembly GCF_054070595.1 of Pseudomonas sp. SDO55104_S430. Lineage (NCBI taxonomy): Bacteria > Pseudomonadati > Pseudomonadota > Gammaproteobacteria > Pseudomonadales > Pseudomonadaceae > Pseudomonas > Pseudomonas sp. SDO55104_S430. Next base: position 4,968 of record NZ_JBSVXG010000007.1, read on the forward strand.
ACATTCGGGTCGTACACGCCGAAAGCCTCCACGCCCACGACGCGGTCGCTGAGAGTCGCTGGAATCGCGAGATAGGTTCATGATGGCTACCGGCTGCGTTCCGACAAACGTCTAGATGACACCAGCTACCAAATACCTCTAAGGTTTATGGGCATGTGATCGAAGCAGAGAACAATAACCATGATCCAGATCACCCTGCCAGATGGTTCATTGCGTGAATACGATCAGCCGCTGAGCGTGCATGAGATTGCGGCAAGCATTGGCTCGGGACTGGCCAATGCGGCGGTCGCAGGTCGGGTGGATGGCGTGCTGGTGGATTGCGGGTACCTGATTAACGCCAATGCCCGGGTCTCCATCGTGACACCACAGGAGCCCGATGGACTGGAGATACTGCGCCGCTCCTGCGCACTGATGCTGGCGATGGCCGTCAAGCAATTGCATACCCATACGCAATGGCGAACCGGTTCGGAACTGGGGGACGGGTTCTATTGCGAGTTCACGGTCGAGCGACCTCTGACCACGACAGATCTGCTGCCTATCGAGCGGCGCATGCAATCGCTGTCGGCAACCAATCATTCCATTCGCCGACGCCAATCCTCCTTCCCCTCTGCCGACGATCCATCCCTGTACCGCCTCGGCGACACGGATTACCTGACGAAGGGCCCACACGTCCCCACCACCCGTGTCTTGCAGGCATTCGCCCTGGATCACACCAGCGGCACCCTGCAACAACGCATCTATGGCACTTGCTGGTCTAGCCATCAGGAGCTGCAGCAATGGCGTCTGCCACCCCACGTGATGGTGGTCAGCATGGACGACCGTCAGACCCACTACGCCCACAGAATTACCGAACGCCTGCGCCGCAGCGGCGTGCGTGCCCTGGCCGATCTGCGCAACGAGAAGGTCCATCACAAGATCCGTCAGCACAGTCAGACGGTGCCGTATCTGGTGGTGGTCGGAGAGAAGGAAAAGGAAGGCGGGTTTGTCAGTGTCCGCAGTCGTAGCGGGGAGGATCTGGGCAGGATGGAGGTCGAGGCGGTGTGTGAGTGGCTGGGGCAGCCGGGGGTTGGTGGTGTCTGAGATGACGTCTTCGCGGGCAAGCCTCGCTCCTACACGGATACGCTGAACCTGTAGGAGCGAGGCTTGCCCGCGAAGCTCTTAAGCCCGCGGTTTAACGGTCCCGCAATCCTGCCCCAACCACACCGCCCGGCTCTCAAGGCTACCCTTCTGCTGAATCCCCGTGGCATTGAACGTGCCGTTGACCTTGGTGGTGAACTCACGGTCACTGAGGAACGTCGCCACACCCGCACCCTGCGCCTTCGGACAGCTGAAGCGGAATTTCCACTGGTTGCCCGTGCGCTCGGTGATCTGCTGCGTGCAGCCCGATTGCGGGTCGGTCAGCGGGATGTCGTCACTCTTGACCTGTTCCGGCGTCAGGCAGGCGCGAATGCCTTTGCCGCCCATGGTGATGCCCTGCTTCTCCAGTTGTGCGCGCTGTTCAGGGGTCATCTGACTCTGTATCTGACCCAGGATCAGTTGCAGATCCGGCAGGTTCTGGTCATCGACCTTCATGTTGCTGGTGGTCAATTCCCACAACCCCGGCTGCAGCATCTGCGCCTGAGCAGCCACAGGAAGTGCCAAACCCAGCGTAATGGCCAAACCCAGCAGACGAACGTTCATCGTGTAACTCCTGATCAGTAGTGGCCGTTAGACGCCGGCCACGGGCTTCGGTTCATGGGCCAATTAAATAGCGACATTCTGCCCGGAACATGGTCTGTTACGCATTGAATCTTCAGGAGCAAGGCTGCCCCATGGATTATTTCGGACCGCATATTTTCGGTTACACCATCGCGTTGCTGCACACGCTCGGGACCATTGCGGCGATCCATGCCGTGCTGACCGTTCGGACCGCCCAGGGCTCGATCGCCTGGGCCCTGTCACTGATCTTCATGCCCTACCTCACGCTCATTCCCTACCTGGTGTTCGGCCGCAGCACCTTCGACGGCTACATCAAGGCTCGTCGCCAGGCCAATGAACAGATGCGCAAAGCCGTCTCGGAGCTCAACTGGCGGCCCTGGGTGGAAGAAGCGCTCACTGCCCGCGCCTCCAATGCCTACGCGTCGCTACGGGCCATGCCGAAGCTTGGGCGTATGCCGTGCCTGGCCAATAACGAAGTGAAATTGCTGATCAATGGCCGCGCCACTTTCGATGCGATCTTCAATGCCATCAGCCAGGCAAAGGAAGCGGTGCTGGTCCAGTTCTTCATTATTCACGATGACCGCCTCGGCCAGCGCCTGCAAAAACTCCTGCTGGAGAAAGCCGCCCAAGGCGTGACGATCCACCTGCTCTACGACCGCATCGGCAGCCACTCCCTGCCCCACAGTTATGTCCAGGCGCTGCGCGATGGGGGCGTCGAGGTCAAAGCCTTCGCCACACGCAGCGGCTGGCTGAACCGCTTCCAGGTCAACTTCCGCAATCACCGCAAGATCGTGGTCGTCGACGGCATTCTCGGCTTCGTGGGCGGACACAATGTCGGCGACGAATACGTGGGTGAAAAACCGCCTCTGGCGCCGTGGCGCGATACCCATGTGCAGGTCCGCGGTCCGGTGGTCGCCAGCATGCAGGAATCCTTCGCCGAAGACTGGTTCTGGGCCGCCCGCTCCTTGCCGCCGCTGATCCTGCCGGAGGTGTATCCGGACGACGGCGTGCTGTGCCAAATGCTTGCCAGCGGCCCGGCAGACCCCTATGAAACCTGCTCGCTGTTCTTCGTCGAGTCCATTCACGCCGCCACCGAACGGGTGTGGATCACCAGCCCGTATTTCATCCCCGACGAAGCGGTATTCGCCGCCCTGCGCCTGGCCGTGCTGCGTGGGGTGGATGTGCGGATCCTGCTGCCCTCCCGCCCCGATCACAGGATCGTCTACGCCGCCTCCAGCCTCTATGCCTTCGAAGCAGTGCGAGCAGGTGTGCGGGTGTTCCGCTACGAACCCGGCTTCCTGCATCAGAAAGTGGTGTTGATCGACAATGAGATCAGCGCGATCGGCAGTGCCAACATGGACAATCGCTCGTTCCGGTTGAATTTCGAGGTGATGTTGCTGACCGTCGACAGCGGGTTTGCCGCCAAGGTGGAGCAGATGCTCAACGACGATTTCGCTCAGGCCCACGAGATCGCCAAGGAAGAAAGCCGGGAGACCCACCGCCTGCAACAGGTCGGCATGCGGATCGCCCGGCTTATCTCGCCCATTCTCTAACGCGACCTAAGGGTTATAGATGTCGTCCCGAGACCATGGCAGTTCATGGCTGCCATCGGCGTGGGCCTTCACCGCCAGAATCTGGTGCAGGTTGATCCAGCCCTTGGCGAACGCGTACGCGCAACCGGCCAGATACAGCCGCCAGATGCGCAACGCCTGTTCCGGCACCATTTTGGCAGCCGCTTCCAGGTTGTCTTCCAGACGTTCGCTCCAGTGATCCAGGGTGCGTGCGTAATGGAGGCGCAGGCTCTCGACGTCGACAATCTCTAGCCCCGCTTCGCTGATACTGGCGGAGATCATTGACAGATGCGGCAGTTCGCCGTTGGGGAACACGTACTTCTCGATGAATTCACCGGCGCCTCGCCCCACCGGGCGACCATCGGTGTGCTTGGCGGTGATCCCGTGGTTCATAACCAGGCCGCCCTCTTTCACCGCACCGAACAGAATGTTGCAGTACTCCTGCAGGTTGGCGTGGCCGACATGCTCGAACATACCCACGCTGACCACTTTATCGAAACGTCCGTCCTGAGGCAGATCGCGGTAATCGAGCAGCTGCAATTCGACCAGATCTTCCAGGCCTTCTTTTTTGACCCGCTCGCGGGCCAGGGCCAGTTGCTCCTTGCTCAGAGTAATACCGAATACTTTCGCGCCAAACTCACGGGCCGCATACCGTGCCAATCCGCCCCAACCGCAACCCACATCCAGCAGGTACTCACCCGGCTGCAGGCGCAATTTGCGACACAGATGGCGAAACTTGGCTTGCTGGGCTTGTTCGAGGCTTTCGCTGCCGGTCTCGAAATACGCACAGGAATAGGCCATGTCGCTGTCGAGCCACAGCTGATAGAAATCGTTGGAAAGGTCGTAGTGATAGGAAATCGCTGCGGCGTCGGTAGCCTTGTCATGGGCGGTACGAATGGTGTCCGTACCATCGTCCTCATCCAGCAGTGCCTGGCTGAGCTCATCACAGACGCGGATCACGTCACTGATGGAGCCTTCCAGCTCGAGCTTGCCTTCGACAAATGCAGCTCCCAGCGAGTCCAGGCTTGGATGGGTGAACTCGGTCACCATCCTGGGATCCTTCACCACTATCGTAACGCTGGGCGTGGGCCCCAAATTGAACTCGTGGCCGTCCCAGAGTCGCAGGCGAAGCGGAAGCTGCAGATTCTGTAAGGCCGGTGGAAGTTGCGCGAGCATGGAATATCCCCCTGGGTTCAGACGTCTGCTGAGAGGTTAGACCATCCTTGAAAAATAGCTCCCTATCGAATTAATAGCGCATTTCTATGGGTCTGGCGCTACCGTTGGACCCGCGTGAACTCACAAAAATGATCACTCTTACGGTAGATGACTACGGGCGTTATTAACAGTTCGGTAAATTTTTCTTCATTCAAGACTCGTCGTTAAGCTTGAGCAGCGGCTCCTGAAAACGCAGCAAGCGGCCGGCGTTGCCCAGCACCAGCAGCGTGCTGAGGTTATGCAGCACCGCGGCGATCATCGCCCCGGCCGCACCAAGCCAGCCGAACGCGGCGAAAGCAACGATGGCCAGGGTCCATCCCAGACCGATGATCACGTTGACCTGCAGGGTTTTCCGGCACTGGCGGCTCAAGCGCACGCAGGTGCCGAGACGGCGCAGATCACTGCCGATCAGCACGACGTCAGCCGATGCCAGGGCAATGTCCGCGCCGCCTGCTCCCATCGCCACACCGACCACACCAGCCTTGAGGGCCAGCGAATCGTTGATGCCATCCCCCACCACCATAGGCCGAAAACCGTTACCGATTTCTTTCAGCACGCGGTTTAGTTTGTCTTCGGGCAACGCCTGGGCCTCGACATCGCTGATCGCCACCTCCCGCGCCAGCGTGTGCGCCACGCTGTGCCGGTCACCGGTGAGCAACAGTTGCCGGCCCAGGCCAAGCTCGCGCAGCTCGTTCAGAGCAAATCGGGCTTCGGGTTTCACGCTGTCGGCCAGCAACAGCCAGGCGAGGAATTCGCCATTGAGCGCCAGCCCGGCAATCGGGCCGTCGTGTTCGGGAATCGCCGAGGTCGCAATCTTCAATTGGCTGAACAGCTCGGGCCGTCCAAGCGCCGCCTCACCTTGCGGGGTCTTAGCCACCACACCGAGACCTTGGCGCTCGTGAATATCCGTCAGCGGCAGAAACTGCTGCGGAGTCGCCAGCCCAGCGAGCGCCCGGCTGACCGGATGACTGCTGGCCGAACCGAGGCTGGCGGCGAGCCTGAGCACTGGCCCGTGGTCTTTCAGTGGGCTGTCGATAGATTGCAGGCGCAAGGTGCCGTAGGTCAGCGTGCCGGTCTTGTCGACCACCAGAGATGTGAGGTCAGCCAGCTCTTCGAGGAACGCCGAGCTGCGGATCAGGATCCCGTGGCGCGCGGCCACCGCCACCCCGGCGATTGCCGTGGCCGGCGCCGACAACACCAATGCGCAAGGACAGGCCGCCACCAGCACCGCCAGCATCGCCTGGGCGTTGTTGGTGATGAACCAGGTCACTGCGGCCAGCAACAGCACGAGCACCATGTAGCTGCCGGCATATCGTTCCAGCAAACGGGTGATCGGTGGCTTGGAGCGCTCGGCGTTCTGCATCAGGGCGATGACTTTACCGAGGGTCGATTCGCGCCCGGTGCGGGTTACCTCGATGTGCAAAACGCCATCGAGATTGATCGCCCCACCGAACACCGTCGTCCCCGCGTGCGCCTCCACCGGCACCGATTCGCCGGTGATGGAGGCGGTGTCCAGACTCGCCTGGCCGGACAGCACCAAGCCATCGGCCGGCACCCGATCGCCGGCACGCACTTCCACCCGATCGCCAGCCTTCAACGTGCCGTTGTCGACTTCAAAGATGGAGCCATCGGCCTTAACCTTGCGCGCGTGGCTGCGGGTCAATTTGCCGAGCGCGTGAATGGCTTCCTGGGAGCCGATGACACTGCGCTCCTCCAGCACGTGGCCGAAGATCATGATGATCGGCAGCAACGCTGCGGTCAGCAGATCGCCGGTCGCCCAGGCACCCAGCATGGCCAGCGCAATCAGTTGATCGGTGATGCCATGCAGGCTTGGATAACGCAGGCTGAACCACGCCGAACGCATCACCGGCACGGCCACCAGCACGGAGGCAAAACCCAGCAGCAACTGGCTAACGCCGTTCTGCTCGGGCGCCAGCCAGCGCCAGATCAGACCAAGTGCGAGCAGCCCCAGTGCCAGCATGGCCAAGGTCAGTTGACGAGCGGCGCTGCGTTGTTCGGCCGAGGACAACAGGCTCGGTGCAGCGGCGGTTTGCGCAGTCATTGTGCAGCTCCCTGAATGATCAGGCGGGAATCGTCTTTGGGATCGACAGTGGTGACCGAGCCTGCCTGACCGAGAATTTTCGGCATCCGCTCGCGGTAGATTCGCAGCAACATCTGCGGGTCGGTGCCCTGCTGCTGAGCCTTCGCCAGGCTCAGCACGGTGGCAGTGTCGGCGGAGGCTTTGGCCAATCGTTCACTGGCTTGGGCATGGGCGACTTGCAGCGTGCGATCCGCTTGCTCGTTGGCAGACTGGGTGAGTTTCTCGGCCTCCGTTCGCGCGTTGGCCACCGCCTTGTCCGCTTGCTGACTGGCCGTCAGGACCGCGTTGAAAGCGTTCACCGCAGGGCCGGGCAAACTCGATTGCACATCCACCCGCGCCACTTCGATGCCCAGCCCCTGCCCCGTCGCCGACAACTCGGCAAGACGCTGGTTGATGCCTCGCACCAAATCGCCACGCAAACGCTCACGCCTTTGCGCCGCCTGATTGTCCGATCCGATCAGCTCCGGGCGTGCCACGAGGATGGTGTCCAGATCCCGCGCTGCCGTCAGAGCCACGGTGCTACGGGTGACGAGCCGATCCAGTGCCGGCAGCACGTGTTCACCCTGCAACACGAATGCATAGGGATCGGTGACTTTGTAGAAGACCCGCACATCGAGTTGAACCACACCCGCGTCACCTGTCAGCAGATACCCGGAGCCCGCCAGCGCATCGCTGATCGGGGTGGCGAAACTGGCGGCGCGATCGGCTTGTAATGCCGCATCGCTGCGCAGCAGATTGTCCACTCGACGCTCGATCACCCGATCCGCCGCAGGCAGCAAGATGACCTGCTCGAAGGGTCGCGGCCACGCCAACAGCAGGCCGGCATTCTGGATGCGATCGAGCGCACCAAAGTGCAGGACCACCGCGCGATCCTGTGGATCGATCTGCCTTACATTGGAGAAGGCCCATGCCAAGGCGGCCAACGCCGTCACGGCGTACAAGGCAAAAAACGCCAGACGTCCGGCCTGAATCCAGGGGCTGCTCAACTCATGTGTTCCACGTGGAACGCTACTCATGGTTGCGATCCGGACTTGTTGTCGAGGCTCGGCGGGCCATCCACCAGAACGCGGAACGGCGCGGCGTCGGTACGCAGAATCAATTTGGCGCCCGGCGTGACCACCGTGCCCAGGGTATCGAGGGCGCGCAGCAAGTTATAAAGCTGAGGCGAACTGGCGTAGGCGCGACCGTAAATCTGCGCCGCTTCCACCCGGGATTGCGCTTCGATGTCCGCCGCTTTCACTGTGGCATCGGCTTGCACGATTCGGGCATCACGCTCGGCGGCTGAACGGATTTGCGCCGCTTCTCGTTTGCCAATGGCGGTGCGTTCGGTGGCGATGGTTTCACGCTCCGCGCGCATGCGGTCCACCGTTGCGGTGAGGGTCACTGAGGGCAGGGTCAGACGCTCGACGCCCACTTGCAACACACGCACGCCATAGGTGGTCAGCAACTGTTGATCGATCTGCTGGCGAAGCTGCGCTTCGAAGTCGGCGATGCGTACCTGACTGGCATCGGTGTTGACCAGATTGGCCAGGTCGAAACTGCTGGCCGTGGTTTCCAGCGCCGAGCCGACGAAGGTGCGAATCTGCCGCGCCGCTTCATCCGGCTGGTTCTGCACGGCGCGCATGAAGCGCTGCACGTTGTCCGCATCACCCTGAACCTGCCAGGCCACATAAGCCTGAACGATAATGCGCAGACCGTCCCGGGTACCGACATCCTGCAAGCCACTGGAGGTGGTTCGCAGGCGCAGATCGACCGGAATCGCCGCTTCAAAGGGTGCCGGCCAGCGCCAGCCCAGACCGGGCTCGAGCAACACCCGCGACGGGTTACCGAAACGCGTGATCACCGTCGCCTCCCCCGATCTCACCTGTACCAGGCTGGCAGCGGAGACGGCGAATGCCACCAGCAACGCGGCCCAACCCATGCGTCGCCAAGGGAAGGGACCGGCCTCTTGCGGGTCGCCGTGATGATGGTGGTGACCGTGATGGTGGTGATGTCCACCGTGGCCGTGATCATGACCACTGTGGTCGTCGTGATCGTGGCCGTGATCTGAACTGTGCGACTGGCTCAATTGGAGGCTCCTGGCTGAGCGGTTTTACGCGACGATGCTGGGTCAGCCGGCAACGTGAAATTTCGCAGGTCGATGGTCGGCGCATTGCTGCTGCCGCCCAGACGGTGATCGAGTACCAGCAGTTTGGCGTTGGCCAGTCCCTGGGAGAGTTGGCTGAGGTACTGCTCCAGCACGAAGGCCTGGCCCGCATTGGCGTAGGCTTTTTGTTCGGCGCTGAACTTAAGGTCGGCGGTCTGCGCACCAGCATTGATTTCACGCGCGCTGGCCGCGGCCTGATCGCGGGCGATGCTGGCCTGCAATTGCGCCTGATTGGTGGCTTCGGCGGCGGCGCCACGTTCGCGGGCGATCAACGCCTGGGCTCCGATCTGTGCAGCTTGAACACCGTGATAGGCATTGGCGGCGCCGGCCGGTGGATGAATCGCCTCGACGACCGTAGCGAGGATTTCCACACCGCTGTCGAGCTTCTCCAGATCGGCCTGCACCGCGCGGCCGATCTCCTGGGCGAGCCCTACCCGGTCTTCACCGAGCAAACCGTCCAAGGTGCGCGAAGCAAAGTCGTGGACCAGAACGCGACTGGCGGTGCTGCGAATCAGCGTCGGCACATCTGCACTGTTGTAGGTGGCCGCCAGTGCAGCCTGATCGCTCAGGCCGATGCGATAGACGAAACGCACATCCATGTTGACGATCTGAAAACTCTGCTGCTCGCCACGACTGCTCGCGATCACCTGGGATTTGTCGTTCACATGGCTTGCGTCCCACAAGCGATTGGCCGTGATCGGCGCCGGACCTTCCGCAGGTTCGGCCATCACCGGCGCCGTTGTTTCGCCCACGCTGGTGGCCAGTTCGTGGACCACACCGTTTTCGACACTCAGCACCCGGCCCAGCGGCCAGGGCAAACCGGCGTGCAGACCAGGACCGAAGACCATGACCGGTTTGCCGAAACGCTCGTAGATGCCCCGCCCTTGCAGCGGGATTTCGTGAATGCCCGTCAGGGACCAACCGACCACAGCCACCACGCTCATCACCGGAAAAAAAGCGCGGCGCATGTAGGTGAAGGCCCAGATCTGTCGCAGGTCGATGCCGAAGCGGTTGTGCAATTCGTGCTGCAACGCCAGCAACGGCTGGGGCGGCCAACGCAGCATGTCGGCGACAAAACTGCGCGCCAGCAATGTCGGTTCCAATAGCTCACGACGGGGACTGAACAACGACAGTACCGCGCGCAACAACAATTCGGCGGCGACCAGGCCCGGCAACAGGCCGATCAGAACCGCAAGACGTACCGGCCAGATAGCGGATTCGCTGGCGAACAGCAGACACAATGCGCCCAGCACCAGGCTGATGATCGCCACGCGGACCATCTGCGCCAGGGCGCCGGCTTCAGGCCATTGCGCGGGGTTTTCCTGAGCCAGGTGACGTTCCAGCACCAGCAACGCGAACGCCAGCAGCAGCGCGAACGCCGCGCCGACAGCAGCCGACAGGCCCGTTGCCGCGGGCGGCAAGCCGAGGTTCCAGACCTGCTCGACGCTTGCCAGCGCCAGCAAGGCCCAGCCGCCGAGCCACAACGTCGGTGCACCGATCTGCCTGAGCAGGTGAATCCATCGCTGCCCCAGGCGGTCCAGCAGTTGCTCGTACCAACCCACGGGTTCGTCGGTCTCCTGTGGGTCGAGTACAGGCTCAACAGGATTCATCGCCCGCGCCCGCCACTGGCTGACAAACCTGGCTGATTGCAGGGCAGCCCCAACCGCCAGCAGCGCGGCGCTTTGATTGAACAGCAACGCAGGCCAAAGGGATTGCGGCGCAAACAGCCCGACAAAGAAACCCACCACCAGCCCCATGGCCACCATCACACCGCAGCCGATCAGCAGCTGACGCAATCGACGCCCTTGAAAAACCGCCTGCTGAAAACGCGGTAGCTCAGCTACCTGCGTTCCCTCCACTTCGAGATCGACTTGCATACCACCCCAGCGCCCGGACCGTTCACGTTCGGACTATCTAAAGACGGCAAAGCTGTCGCGTTGCTGAAGCTGCGAACGAAAAACGTGATTCAACGAAAAATGAAGAGGTGGCGATAGGAGGTGCGTTTTCCCCTTCTCCAAATGATGGTGATTTATCTGCCGTATTCGCGAGCAAGCCCGCTCCCACATTGGATGTGTGATCGACGCAAATCAAAGGTGGGAGCGGGCTTGCTCGTGAATGCAGGCGACGCGATCTAAATCGGCAAATGCTCCAGCGGCAGCACCCCCGGCGCCTTCACCGTATGGATCGCAAAATTGCTGCGGATATCGCTCACCCCCGGCAACTTGAGCAGGCTTCCGGTCAGAAACCGGTCATAGGCTCGCAGATCCGGCACCACGACCTGCAACAGGAAATCCGATTCTCCCGATACCAGGAACGCCGAAATCACCTCGGGCAATGCCGTCACAGCCTGGCGAAAGGCTTCGGCCTGTTCATCGTTATGGCGCTCGACCTTCACTCCGACGAACACCGTCAAACCCAGCCCCACTTCATCGCGATCCAGATTGGCCTGATAACCTCGAATCACGCCCGCCTCTTCCAGCATCCGCACGCGACGCAAACAGGGAGAGGCGGACAGACCGATCTCGTCAGCCAATTGCACGTTGCTCAGGCGTCCGTCACGTTGCAGCGCGGCGAGAATCTTGCGATCAAAAGCGTCGAGTTTCATGGTTTGGCAGATCCTGATGGTTTTATGTGGATTACGTAGCAGGTTATGCCAATCCACAACCCATTAGAAGCGAACTACGCAAGCACCTGCCCTACCCTTGCGGCATAGACTGCCTCTACCGAATCGACAACGAATGGGGTGCGACATGGCGGGTCTGTGGCTGTTTTTCATGGCGCTGGCGGTGGTTTATCTGCTGCCGGGGCCGGACATGATCCTGCTGCTGCAGACCGGTGCCCGGCAAGGTAAAGGCGCGGCACTGGCCACTGCCGCAGGTTTGGCGATTGCCCGGGGTTGCCATGTCGCACTGGCGGCCTTGGGACTGGCGGCGCTGTTCAAGGCGGCGCCCTGGACTTTCGATGTGGTGCGTCTGGCTGGTGCGGCTTACCTGTTATGGATCGGCATTCAGTGCCTGCGCACGTCCCTGCTGCCAAGCCTGGATAACGCAGACACAGTCAAAGAAAAACCGCGCTACCGGCAGGCGGTACAACGCGGTTTGCTCACCAACCTGCTCAACCCCAAAGCCCTGCTGTTCTGCTCGGTGCTGTTGCCACAATTCATCGATCCACAGGCGGGACCGGTATTAGGGCAATTCGCGGTGCTGGGTATCGTGCTGGTAGCGGTGGGTTTGCTGTTCGACAGCGCTTACGCTCTGGCCGGTGTCGCCCTTGGCCGATGGCTGCAACGCAGTCCATCGGCACAACGTGTGCAGCAGTGGTTATTCGGCAGCCTGTTGATCGGCTTCGCCGTGCGACTGAGCCTTTTTCAACAGGCGTGAGCCCTACCGGGACTTGCGGCGGCGATTGATGAACAACAGCGCCGCTGCGACCACCGCCAGCCCACCACCGATCTGCAAAGGTCTCTTGTAGGGTCGCAGCGCCGAGCGCGCCGCATCGATCGGCTCGGTCACATAGCGCTTGTCGGCATCCTGGAATTTAGGATCCTGGCACTGATGACCGAAATCACCGGCCCATACGACATAAGGACCGTTCTCGACGTAGCGCCGATAGAACGCGCTTTGCTCCTGAAGACTGGTCCCCCACATCGACGCCTTGCACAGCACCGCCGCAAACGCCTGACTGCTGTGGGGCAAATGATCCGCAGCCTTGTTCGCCAGCGCTGTGGCGACGTAGCGGTAATGAAAGCGCTCATCCGGTTTTGCCACGCTGGCGTTCTGTCGCTGCACTTCCCCCTCGGCGATGAAAGGCCCGACTTTCAACTCGGTGGTTTCCAGGCTGTAGTTGCCTTCGAAGGTCGCAAAGTCCGGCGCCATCTCGTAGCCCAGCAACTCCATGCCGTTGAAGCGAGCCAGATACCCGGCCTGGTAATAAGCGGACGCCCGCTTGCTCGGCCACCATTTGGATTCGGCGTCCTGACGCAGTTCTCCATACCACTTGGCCTTGGCCTGCAAATCGGCATTGTCGAAATACGCGGGCGCTTCTTCGTAACGTTCCTCGCGCAACAAACGCCGCCCGAGCAGGTTGCGCAGTTTCGCGGCGACCGGCAGCGGCACATAGTTGTCGCGATCCTGCTGGGTCAGCGCTGGCGGCGCAGGCACCTGAGTGTCGACGTAATGTTTGAGTTCGTCGGTGGTCAGCACCCGCTCGGCAACGGTAGCGGCATCGAACCAGTAGATGTCCTGGCTGCGATAAAGCTGATCGAACGCCTGCAGATAATCCCCGCGTTGCAGCGCAAGAATCGCGCTTTCGCCATCGACACGGCACTTGGGCTGCAAGGTTTCGAACGCCCAGTCCGGCGTGCGTCGTTCACCCCAGGATTCGTTCTGCGGAAAAGCCTGGGCCGCCTTTGCATACGCGGCGGCCGCGGCATTCTTGTCGCCGTCGCGTACTGCCAGTTTGGCGCGCAACCACCAGGCCAGCCCACCATCACCGGCGTGTTCGAGGAACGCCTTGGCACTGGCGTAATCGCCCTGTTGATAATTCATCGCCGCCAGGCGATCGGCATTATCGAGACTTCCTCGGGTGCTGTTTTGCAGGAGCTTGATGAGCTTTTGTTCGCCCGGCGGTTGATCGCCGAACGACCAGCCCAGGCGACTGATCAAACCGGCGGTCACCAACTGCTGTACGGGTTTGCCCTTGAGCAACTCGGCCAATTGATCCTCAGACATGGCTGCCAGATCCGCCATCAACAGCTTCAACGAGGTGTAGCCCACCGTCGAGCCGTAGCGGTTTTGCGTGGCATACAGTTCGATGGCGCTGTTCCAGTCACCTGCGGTGCGGGCCACTCGCGCCTCTTCACCGAGGCTGGCGACACCCAGGCCCAACGGATCACTGAATCCGTCGGCGCTCAGTTGCCGGGCTTGCTCGAAAGCCTTGCGCGATTGCGCGAGCAGGTCTGGCCCCGCCCCTGCTTGCGTACTCATGGCGAACAACGCCCGGCCCAGCGAGTAAGCGGCCCAGGTGCTGCGCAACGTGCGCTGGTCCGCCGGCAAATCCAGAACCTTGTGGAAATACTCCGCCGCCAGCCTGTGGTCACCGGCAGCAAAGGCCACAGCGCCGGCCAGATACAACCGCAGCTCGGCAGGCAGACTTTCTCCCTGAACCTCGACCTGATGTGCATCCATCAATGTGCGCAACTGTTTGACCGACGCCTGCTGTTCCGCGCTCAGACCTTCTTCCTCGGCCTGGCTGCGTTGTTCGACATAGTCAGCCGCTTCCAGGCCATAGGTCACTTCGGCGACTTCTTTCAGTCCGCTGATCGCCTGGCCCAGCCGATTGATCTCGAACCGGAAGTTGCCCTCGGGCAATTCCGCCAACGACTGATTGCGGTTGTCGAGCAAGCGCATCGGAAAGTCGGGGCCGCACGCCAACGCCGAACCCAGTGGCAGACTCAGGCTCAGGCACAGCAATTGGCGGGACCAGTTACGGGTGAACATTCGACTCTCCTTGATCTATGTTTGCGCAGCGCGCCCAGCCGATAGCGCGCTGTCCGCCGGCGCCAATCCGACCTTCGCGCTGGCGGGTGAAGGTAAGCAGATCCGCATCTTGTTGCAATGTATAACCGGCCAGCGCATCGGCGCCTTCGCAATCGCGCACTTTTAATGTGAGGCGTTCGGGCCAGGCGTTGTCCATGTTGCCCTCGTTGCGCAGACCGATGTCATAGAGTCCTTGTTGCGAAGACAGGTTCACCTTGAGTTGGCTTTGCAGCGCGTCACCACGGGCCACGGCGCGCAATGTGGTCAGACTCCAGGCACGGCGGTCGTTGGCCAGTGGCAGGCGAAACCAGATCAGGCCGGCAAGATGAGACGGAGGATCCGTGCGCAACTCGCTGGCGAGCTGGCTGAGTTGTTGAGGATCAGCCATCAGCTCTCGACGTTTACCATCGATTTCGAGGCTGACTTCGCTTTCCACAACAGGCGCACCATTGACGCTCGGCAACAGCGCGACGCCGTAGGCCGGCAGAGCCAGATAGAAAGGTTTCACCGTGATGCGGCTCCAGGCCTTTGCCCATCGACGGGCCTGATCCGGATCGAACAGACCACGACGCGGATCGTTCACCGCATGAACCTGCAGCACACTGCTATCGACTGTTGATAACACCGCGGGCAATTCCGGACTGTCGAGCCACGCTGGCAATGCGGTGATGCTCAGTGGCATCGAGGTGGGGAGCGACGCGCGCAAGTGCGTCAAAAATTCGCGGTAGGCCGGCAGCCGGGCGCTGCCTGCATCGTGGTCGATTTCCACGCCGGCAAGGTTCAGGCCCTGCCCTTGCCAATCGTTGATCAACTGCAAAATCTGCGTGGTGATGTCTTGTTGATCCAGCGCAGGGAGTTGTCCATCGAGGCGAATCACCGCGATCAGCGGGCGACCATCCTGCTTGAGCAGAGCCGGATCAATCCGCGCCCGCGTCCAGCCCACCTTGGGAAAAGCCTGCAAGGCCAACACGCGCAAGGTCGAAAAATCGGCACGGCTCTCGTTCAGTGCCGCGTCATGGTTTGCCGTCCATTGCCGCTGCCAAACGTAGAGTTGCTGGTCCAGCGGTGGTGCGTCTTTGCGCTCGCAACCGCCCAGCAATGCAAGCGCCATCAGCAATGCCGGCAGGCGCAGGTAAAAATGCATAGAACTCCCGATCCCTTCTGTTTGGCCGAGTCGCGAGTCTAACGTAGGTGGGGAATAGAAAGACGGCGCTGATGTGTTCCACGTGGAACGTTCATCAGCGCCGTTTTACATCAGGCTGTTTTTTGCAGGCCAGCCACTGTGCGAGGCATGCCGACAAAACCAGGCAAGTCTTCAACACGGGCCAGCCAGGCGCGGATATTGGTGTAGTCGTCCAGCGATACGTTGCCTTCAGGTGCGTGGGCGATGTAACTGTAGGCGGCAACATCGGCGATGGTCGGTTCGCTGCCCACCAGATACGGCGAGTTGGCCAGTTCGTGGTCGATGACTTTGAGCACGGTGTGGGCGTAGGCGATGACTTCTTCGGCGTTGTAAGGCGCGCCGAAAACCGTGATCAATCGAGCCCGCGCCGGGCCGAATGCGATGGGACCTGCAGCTGCAGACAACCAACGCTGCACTTTCGCTGCGCCAACCGGATCGGCAGGCAACCAGCGACCGTTGCCGTATTTCTGCGCCAGGTAAACCAGGATGGCGTTGGAGTCAGCGAGTACCACGCCTTGATCGTCCAGCACCGGCACTTGGCCGAAAGCATTGAGTGCCAGATATTCCGGCTTTTTGTGTTCGCCCTTGGCCAGGTCAACGAAGATCAATTCAGTCGGCAGTTTAAGGAGCGAGAGCATCAGTTCCACACGGTGGGCATGGCCGGAACGTGGGAAGTTGTAGAGTTTGATGGCTTGCATGGTCGACTCCGCAGTGAGTGGTGTTGTTCGGAAGGATCAGCACCGGATGGCAGCCATCTTCTACCAGCTCCGTGAACAACAGAATCACCAGGGAACGCAATCCATTATTTCAACAGGCGAAATAACCAATCACTCTCGTAAAGCTGGATCTTCCCTCAACGCCTTGACCGTGAAATCGACAAAGCTTCGAACCCGCGCCGGGGCTTTGCGCCCACCCTGATAGACAACATGGATTGGCAACGGTGGCAGTTCAAAGTCGGCCAGGACGATTTCCAATTCTCCGTCCGCGACTTTGCTGGCAACCTGATAAGAAAGTACTCGGGTGTAGCCCAGTCCAAGAGCTGCGGCGTTGATGGCCGCCCGATTTGCTGTCACCACCAACCGAGGATCAGCTCGCACAGAAAGCGGCTCGTCCCCTTCAAGAAACGGCCAGTTCTTGAGCTGGCCAATCGCGGAGGTGCCAATGATTGGCGCCTGAGCCAGATCTTGCGGATGCGTTGGACGGCCATGAGTTTTCAGAAACTCAGGCGAGGCAACGATCACCCGGCGGACCTGGCCCACCCGAATCGCATGTTGATTGCTGTCCGGCAGCTCACCGATGCGCACCGCCACATCGATCCCCTCCTCCACCACGCTGACCACTCGATCAACCAGCAATGCGTTGATCGTGACGTCCGGAAATTGAGTCAGAAATTTCACCATGAGCGGTGTGATGAATAACTCACCAAACAGCACCGGTGCCGTAATCGTCAGTTGTCCGCGAGGCAGGATATGACTGCCTGCCGCCGAATCCTCGGCTTCCTGCACCTCGGCGAGGATCCTGCGGCAGTCTTCGAGAAATCGCTGGCCCGCTTCGCTCAAATGCACACTGCGCGTGGTGCGTGTGAGTAACTGCGTACCAATGCGCTTCTCCAGCCCCGCCACAGCCCGGGTGACGCTGGCCGCCGACATTCCCAGGCGTCGCGCGGCAGCCGAAAAGCCCTGGTCCTGAGCAACGGCAGCGAAGACCTGCATTTCCTGAAAGCGGTCCATCGGCGATCCTCGATTCAGATAAAAAAATCGCAGCCGGTTGGCTGCGATTTTCAGGGTTCGATCAACTGTGGATAACTTATTCCACAGTCACCGATTTCGCCAGGTTGCGCGGCTGGTCAACGTCGGTGCCCTTGAGCACGGCCACGTAGTACGACAGCAGCTGCAGCGGAATGGTGTAGAGGATAGGCGACAGGATGTCGTGGATGTGCGGCATGTTCACCACATGCGTGCCTTCTCCATTGGTCATGCCGGCCTTCTCGTCGGCGAAGACGATCAGCTCGCCACCCCGGGCGCGGACTTCCTGAAGGTTGGACTTCAGTTTTTCCAGCAGCTCGTTGTTCGGCGCGACAGTTACGACCGGCATGTGGTTATCCACAAGTGCCAGCGGACCGTGCTTCAGCTCGCCCGCCGGATAGGCTTCGGCGTGGATGTAGGAGATTTCCTTGAGCTTGAGCGCACCTTCCATTGCCACCGGGAATTGCGCGCCGCGACCGAGGAACAGCGTGTGGTTTTTCTCGGCGAACAGCTCGGCGACTTTTTCCACAGTACCGTCCATGGCCAGCGCCTCGCCCAAGCGGCTCGGCAGGCGACGCAGCTCTTCAACCAGAGTGGCTTCGACGCCGCTGGCCAAGGTGCCGCGAACCTGACCCAGGGACAGGGTCAGCAGCAACAGACCTACCAGTTGAGTGGTGAAGGCTTTGGTCGATGCCACGCCGATTTCGCGACCGGCCTGGGTCAACAGGGTCAGATCGGATTCACGCACCAGAGAGCTGATGCCGACGTTGCAGATGGCCAGGCTGGCGAGGAAGCCCAGTTCCTTGGCATTGCGCAGCGCGGCCAGGGTGTCGGCGGTTTCGCCGGACTGAGAGATGGTGACGAACAGGGTGTCCGGTTGCACCACCACCTTGCGATAACGGAATTCGCTGGCGACTTCGACCTGGCACGGGATACCGGCCAGTTCTTCGAGCCAGTAACGCGCGACCATGCCGGCGTGGTAGCTGGTGCCGCACGCGACGATCTGTACATTGCGCACTTTGGCGAACAGCTCGGCAGCCTGTGGACCGAAAGCCTGCACCAGCACCTGGTTCGGGCTCAGGCGACCTTCCAGAGTACGTTGCACCACGGACGGCTGCTCGTGGATTTCCTTGAGCATGTAGTGACGGAACTCGCCTTTGTCAGCGGCTTCCGCACCGTCTGTGTACTGCACCATCTTGCGTTCAACCGCTTTGCCGGTCACGTCCCAGATCTGCACGCTGTGGCGGCGAATCTCGGCGATATCGCCCTCCTCCAGGTACATGAAGCGGTCGGTGACCTGACGCAGGGCCAGTTGGTCGGACGCCAGGAAGTTTTCACCCAGGCCCAGACCGATCACCAGCGGGCTGCCGCTACGGGCTGCAACCAGGCGATCGGGTTGGCTGGCGCTGATGACCGCCAGGCCGTAGGCACCATGCAGATCCTTGACGGTGGCCTTGAGGGCTTCGGTCAGATCAGGCTGATCCTTGAGTTTGTGGTTCAGCAGGTGTGCGATGACTTCGGTATCGGTGTCCGAGGTAAAGACGTAACCCAGCGCCTTGAGTTGCTCGCGCAGCGCTTCGTGGTTCTCGATGATGCCGTTGTGCACGACCGCCACGCCTTCGGAGAAATGCGGGTGCGCATTGCGCTCGCAAGGGGCGCCGTGGGTGGCCCAACGGGTGTGGGCGATGCCCAGGCGACCGACCAGCGGCGATTGCTCCAACGCTTGTTCCAGCTCGCTGACTTTGCCAGGGCGACGGGCGCGCTCGAGCTTTTCTTCATTGGTGTAAACGGCCACGCCGGCGCTGTCATAGCCGCGGTATTCAAGACGCTTCAGGCCTTCGACCAGGATGGCGGTGATGTTACGTTCTGCGACTGCACCAACAATTCCACACATGTTATTTCTCCTGACTGACAGCCGCGCAAATCAGATTGATGCCGCGGGCCTGTATTTGATCGCGGGCCTCGAGGGGCAGGCGATCGTCCGTAATGAGGGTATGGACACTGCTCCAGGGCAGCTCCAGGTTGGGAATCTTGCGGCCGATCTTGTCGGCCTCCACCATCACCACCACTTCCCGGGCAACTTCGGCCATGACGCGGCTCAGCCCCAGCAGTTCGTTGAAGGTGGTTGTACCGCGAACCAGATCGATGCCATCGGCACCGATGAACAATTGATCGAAGTCGTAGGAGCGTAGTACCTGCTCGGCAACCTGCCCTTGAAATGACTCGGAATGCGGATCCCAGGTTCCGCCAGTCATCAGCAGCACGGGCTCGTGTTCGAGCTCGCTCAACGCATTGGCGACATGCAGGGAATTGGTCATCACCACCAGGCCCGGTTGTTGACCGAGTTCGGGAATCATCGCGGCTGTCGTGCTGCCGCTGTCGATGATGATCCGAGCATGCTCGCGAATCCGCGTGACCGCAGCACGAGCGATGGCTTGCTTGTATCTGGAGACAGGCTGACCGATATCGGCCACCAGTTCCTGAGGCATGGTGATCGCGCCGCCATAACGACGGAGCAGCAAACCATTGCTTTCAAGCGCGGCCAAATCCTTGCGAATCGTAACTTCGGAAGTTTCGAAACGTTTGGCCAGTTCATCCACACTCACTTCACCCTGCTCGTTGAGCAAGGCAAGAATGTTGTGCCGACGTTGAGGTGTGTTGCGCTTGGACATGAGGAAGATAAGTTTCGTTTCGAAAGTTAACAGCACCAATCAAAACCTATCAGTGAAACTTCGTCAAGCGCGGTGCGATAAAAAGATCTGTGGATAAAACGTTCGCGAGCAAGGCTCACACCTACCTCTGACTGTAGGAGCGAGGCTTGCCCGCGAATCGCTTTGATCAGCCTGTGAATAACTTCAGCGATTTCACGGCTGTGGACAACTCAGCCCTTCTTGACCTTCTCAGGCCGTTTCCAGCCATCGATGTTCTTCTGCCGAGCACGACCCACCGCCAACTGATCTTTATCCACATTCTGCGTGATGGTCGAACCTGCCGCAGTGGTTGCACCGGACGAGATATCCACAGGCGCTACCAACGAGTTGTTGGAACCGATGAAAACGTCTTCACCCAGCACGGTTTTCCACTTGTTCACACCATCGTAGTTGCAGGTGATGGTGCCGGCGCCGATGTTGGTGCGTGCGCCAATTTCCGCATCGCCCAGATAGCTAAGGTGACCGGCTTTGGCGCCTTCACCCATGTGGGCGTTTTTCAGTTCGACGAAGTTACCCACATGGGCGCGAGCTTCCAGTACGGTGCCCGGACGCAGCCGCGCGAACGGACCGGCATCGCTGCTCTCGCCCAGGATCGCGCCTTCGATGTGGCTATTCGCCTTGATCACAACGCCTTTGCGCAGGGTGCTGTCCTTGATCACGCAGTTCGGGCCGATTACCACGTCGTCTTCGATGACCACTTTGCCTTCGAGGATCACGTTGATATCGATCAGCACGTCGCGGCCGACGGTCACTTCACCGCGGACGTCGAAGCGTGCCGGGTCGCGCAGGGTCACGCCCTGGGCCATCAGGCGGCGACCGGCGCGCAATTGATAGTGACGCTCCAGTTCGGAAAGCTGCTTGCGATCGTTGGCGCCCTGCACTTCCATAGCGTCGTGTGGTTGTTCGGTGGCCACCACCAGACCGTCCTTGACCGCCATTTCGATCACGTCGGTCAGGTAGTACTCGCCCTGCACGTTGTTGTTCGACAGGCGACCGGTCCATTCAGCCAGGCGATCGGCAGGTACCGCGAGGATACCGGTGTTGCCTTCCTTTATAGCGCGTTGAGCTTCGGTGGCGTCCTTGTGCTCGACGATGGCAGCAACCTTGCCGTCCGCGCCGCGAACGATTCGGCCGTAACCGGTGGCATCGTCCAGTTCGACGGTCAGCAGGCCCATCTGTGTTGGGGTGACCAGTTTGAGCAGGCGTTGCAGGGTTTCGACTTCGATCAGCGGAACGTCACCGTACAGCACCAACACAGTGTCGGCTTCGATGAAAGGAACCGCCTGGGCGACGGCGTGGCCGGTACCCAGTTGTTTGTCCTGAAGGACGAAATTCAGATCGTCCGCGGCCAGGCGTTCACGCACGGCGTCGGCACCGTGGCCGATCACTACGTGGATGCGCTGTGGATCAAGTTGCCGGGCGCTGTGGATAACATGACCGAGCATCGAATTGCCGGCAATCGGATGCAAAACCTTCGGCAAGGACGAACGCATGCGCGTGCCTTGGCCAGCAGCGAGAATTACGATTTCAAGAGACATGACTGGCTACCAATCCTGGGTGGTCAGCGGCTGCGACCAAAGTGAAGAAAACCGGAAAAGAAAAAGGGTAGCCGAGGCTACCCTTTTTAATCAATCACACAACAAGCACGACTTAGTGGCCGAACTTCTTGCGGATCTGCTGGACGGTGCGCAGCTGAGCTGCAGCCTCGGCCAGACGTGCGGATGCGGAGCCGTAATCGAATTCCGCGCCACGCTCATGCAAGGCCTTCTCGGCAGCCTTAACGGCTTCCTGAGCGGAGGCTTCGTCCAGGTCGGCAGCACGTTGCACGGTGTCGGCGAGAACCTTGACCATGTTCGGCTGGACCTCGAGGAAACCACCGGAGATGTAATACACCTCCTCTTCCCCGCCCTGCTTGACCAGGCGGATCGGACCTGGCTTCAGATTAGTGATCAGCGGCGCGTGACCCAGAGCGATACCAAGATCACCCAGTGCACCGTGCGCAATCACCATCTCGACCAGACCGGAGAAGATTTCTCCTTCCGCACTGACGATATCGCAATGGACTGTCATAGCCATCTGATTGCCTCAACCTAAATTAGCGCCCGTTGCCGGGCGCCGGGATTACAGTTTCTTGGCTTTCTCGATCGCTTCGTCGATGCCGCCAACCATGTAGAACGCTTGTTCTGGCAGGTGGTCGTAGTCACCGTTGAGGATGCCTTTGAAGCCAGCGATGGTGTCTTTCAGGGAAACGTATTTGCCTGGAGAACCAGTGAAGACTTCAGCCACGAAGAACGGCTGCGACAAGAAACGCTGGATCTTACGAGCACGGTTTACCAACTGCTTGTCGGCTTCCGACAGCTCGTCCATACCCAGGATCGCAATGATGTCCTTCAGTTCTTTGTAACGCTGCAGAACGTACTGTACACCGCGAGCGGTTTCGTAGTGCTCGTTGCCGATCACGTTCGGGTCCAGCTGACGCGAAGTCGAGTCCAGTGGGTCTACCGCTGGGTAGATACCCAGGGAAGCGATGTCACGGGACAGTACGACGGTGGCGTCCAAGTGGGCGAAGGTGGTCGCTGGCGACGGGTCAGTCAAGTCGTCCGCTGGTACGTATACGGCCTGGATCGAAGTAATCGAACCTTGCTTGGTCGAAGTGATGCGCTCTTGCAGCACGCCCATCTCTTCAGCCAGGGTCGGCTGGTAACCTACTGCCGAAGGCATACGGCCCAGCAGTGCGGATACTTCAGTACCGGCCAAGGTGTAACGATAGATGTTGTCGACGAACAGCAGAACGTCGTTACCTTCGTCACGGAACTTCTCGGCCATGGTCAGGCCGGTCAGAGCAACGCGCAGACGGTTTCCCGGCGGCTCGTTCATCTGGCCATAAACCAGTGCCACTTTGTCCAGAACGTTGGAATCCTTCATCTCGTGGTAGAAGTCGTTACCCTCACGAGTACGCTCACCCACACCGGCGAACACGGAATAACCGCTGTGCTCGATGGCGATGTTACGGATCAGTTCCATCATGTTTACGGTTTTGCCTACACCGGCACCACCGAACAGACCAACCTTACCACCCTTGGCGAACGGGCAAACCAGGTCGATAACCTTGATGCCGGTTTCCAGCAGGTCGTTGCCGCCTGCCTGCTCTGCGAACGACGGCGCAGCGCGGTGGATGCCCCAACGCTCTTCGGTGTCGATCGGGCCAGCTTCGTCGATCGGGTTGCCCAGTACGTCCATGATCCGGCCCAGGGTCGCTTTACCGACCGGTACAGAGATGGCTGCGCCAGTGTTGTTGACGTCCAGACCGCGCTTCAAGCCTTCGGTGGAGCCCATCGCAATGGTACGAACCACGCCGTCACCCAGCTGCTGCTGAACTTCGAGGGTGGTTTCGGCGCCTTGAACCTTCAAGGCGTCGTAGATGCTCGGTACGCTGTCGCGTGGGAATTCCACGTCGATAACGGCGCCGATGATTTGAACGATACGTCCGCTACTCATAGCTGGATCCTCTGAATATTTGAACCGTTAAACCGCGGCAGCGCCGCCGACGATTTCCGAGATCTCTTGGGTGATCGCAGCCTGACGCGCCTTGTTGTAGACCAGCTGCAATTCGCTGATCAAATCACCGGCGTTGTCGGTAGCGTTCTTCATCGCGATCATCCGCGCAGCTTGTTCAGCCGCGTTGTTCTCGACCACCGCCTGGTAGACCTGCGACTCCACGTAACGCACCATCAGGCCGTCAAGCAGCTCTTTGGCGTCCGGTTCGTAGAGATAGTCCCAGTGGTGCTTGAGTTCTTGATCCGGGGTTGCCACCAGTGGAATCAACTGCTCCACGGTTGGCGTTTGCGTCATGGTGTTGACGAACTTGTTGGACACCACGGACAGGCGGTCAATACGGCCGTCCAGATAAGCATCCAGCATCACCTTGACGCTGCCGATCAAATCGTTGATCGACGGCTCTTCACCCAGGTGACTGATAGCCGCGACGACGTTACCGCCGAAGTTGCGGAAGAAAGCCGCACCCTTGCTACCAACCACACACAGATCGATCTCGACGCCGTTTTCACGGTTTACCGCCATGTCCTTGACCAGAGCCTTGAACAGGTTGGTGTTCAAGCCACCACACAGACCACGGTCACTGCTCACTACGACATAACCGACGCGCTTTACTTCGCGGTCGATCATGAACGGGTGACGATATTCCGGGTTGGCGTTGGCCAGATGACCAATAACCTGGCGGATGCGCTCCGCATAAGGACGGCTAGCAGCCATGCGCATTTGTGCCTTGCGCATTTTGCTGACCGCCACTTTTTCCATGGCGCTGGTAATTTTTTGCGTGCTTTTGATGCTCGCAATCTTACTGCGAATCTCTTTTGCGCCTGCCATGTAACACCTATCAGGTTAGCAAGCGGGGGCCTTGCGGCCCCCGCTGCGGCTTACCAGGTTTGGGTGGCCTTGAACTTCTCGATACCGGCTTTGAGGCCAGCGTCGATTTCGTCGTTGAAATCACCCTTCACGTTGATCTTCGCCATCAAATCGGCGTGATCGCGGTTGAAGTAAGCAATCAGCGCTTGTTCAAAGCTGCCGACTTTGGCGTTTTCAACGTCAGTCAGGAACCCACGCTCAGCGGCATACAGCGACAGCGACATGTCGGCGATCGACATTGGCGCGTATTGCTTCTGCTTCATCAGCTCGGTTACGCGCTGACCATGCTCAAGTTGCTTACGGGTCGCTTCGTCCAGGTCAGAAGCGAACTGGGCGAATGCCGCCAGTTCACGGTACTGAGCCAGAGCGGTACGGATACCACCGGAGAGCTTCTTGATGATCTTGGTCTGAGCGGCACCACCCACACGGGATACCGAAACACCGGCGTTCACTGCAGGGCGGATGCCCGAGTTGAACATGGCCGATTCCAGGAAGATCTGACCGTCGGTGATGGAAATCACGTTGGTCGGAACGAACGCGGAAACGTCGCCAGCCTGGGTTTCGATGATCGGCAGTGCAGTCAGGGAACCGGTTTTGCCAGTCACTGCGCCGTTGGTGAACTTCTCTACGTACTCTTCCGAAACGCGGGATGCGCGCTCCAGCAGACGGGAGTGGAGATAGAACACGTCGCCTGGGTAAGCTTCACGTCCTGGTGGACGGCGCAGCAGCAGGGAAATCTGGCGGTACGCCACTGCTTGCTTGGACAGATCGTCATAAACGATCAGCGCGTCTTCACCGCGGTCGCGGAAGTATTCGCCCATGGTGCAACCGGAGTACGGTGCCAGGTATTGCAGTGCAGGAGATTCCGAAGCACTGGCAGCCACGATGATCGTGTTGGCCAGAGCGCCGTTTTCTTCCAGCTTGCGAACAACGTTGGCGATGGTCGATTGCTTCTGACCGATTGCAACGTATACGCAGAAAATGCCGCTGTCTTTCTGGTTGATGATCGCGTCGATCGCCAGAGCGGTTTTACCGATCTGACGGTCACCGATGATCAGCTCACGCTGGCCACGGCCGACAGGGATCATGGCATCGACAGCCTTGTAGCCAGTCTGTACAGGCTGGTCTACCGACTTACGCCAGATCACGCCTGGAGCAACTTTCTCGACCGCGTCGGTCTCGGTGTTGTTCAGCGGACCTTTGCCGTCAACTGGGTTACCCAGTGCGTCGACTACGCGACCCAGCAGTTCCTTACCAACCGGAACCTGCAGGATGCGGCCTGTGCACTTGGCGCTCATGCCTTCAGCCAGACTGGTGTATGCGCCCAATACAACGGCACCTACGGAGTCTTGCTCCAGGTTGAGGGCCATACCGTAGACGCCGCCCGGAAACTCGATCATCTCGCCGTACATTACGTCGGCCAGACCGTGAATCCGCACGATGCCGTCAGATACGCTGACGACAGTGCCTTCGTTACGGGCTTGGGAGGTCACATCGAGCTTGTCGATGCGGCCCTTGATAATTTCACTTATTTCGGAAGGATTGAGTTGCTGCATTGCTCTGCTGCCCCTTCAAACTCAAGATTTCAATGCTTCGGCAAGTTTCGCGATTTTGCCGCGAATCGAGCCATCGATAACCAGGTCGCCGGCGCGGATGACAACACCACCAATAAGGGAGCTGTCTTCCTCGACTTGCAGGCGCACTTCCCGGTTGAGTCGTGCACTGAGAACCTTGGCGAGTTTGTCTTGCTGTTCTTGGTTCAATGCAAAAGCACTGGTCACTTCAACGTCTACCGACTTCTCTTGCTCGGCCTTGTACAGGTCGAACTGAGCGGCAATCTCCGGCAACAGCGAGAGACGGTCGTTTTCGGCAACGACGTGAATGAAGTTCTGCACTTTTACATCAAACTTGTCGCCGCACACGTCAATGAACGTGGCGGCCTTTTCTGCGCTCGTCAGTCGCGGGGCCTTGAGCACACGCTGCATGGTGTCGTCTTGCGACACCGCTGCTGCCAGGCCGAGCATGGCTGACCAATTGGCCAGTTGCTGGTGGGCCTGAGCGTGCTCGAAGGCCGCCTTAGCGTAAGGTCGGGCCAACGTGGTCAGTTCTGCCATGATCGCCCTCGCTTAGATTTCAGCAGCCAGTTTGTTAACCAGCTCTGCGTGCGCGTTTTGATCGATTGTGGCACCCAGGATCTTCTCAGCACCGCCAACGGCCAGGCTACCCACTTGGGCGCGCAGCGCGTCTTTGACACTGTTCAGTTCCTGTTCGATCTCGGCCTGAGCCTGAGCCTTCACACGGTCAGCTTCGACGCGAGCCTGTTCACGGGCTTCGTCGACAATCTGGCTACCGCGTTTCTTGGCTTGCTCGATGATTTCAGCTGCCTGAGCTTTCGCTTCGCGCAGTTGCTGACCCGCTTTTTCTTGGGCCAACTCCAGGTCGCGAGCTGCTCGGCTGGCAGCGTCCAGACCATCAGCGATCTTCTTCTGACGTTCGTGCAGAGCCGCGATGACCGGAGGCCATACGAACTTCATGCAGAACAGTACAAAAATCAGGAACGCAACGGACTGGCCAATCAGGGTCGCATTAATGTTCACGCCAACACCTCGCAGTTACGTTGTCCATCACACCAAATTACCCGGAAGATCCGAGTAATTAGCCAGCGATTTGACCAACGAACGGGTTCGCAAAGGTGAAGAACAGAGCGATACCAACACCGATCATGGTTACGGCGTCGAGCAGACCGGCAACGATGAACATTTTAACTTGCAGCATTGGAACCATTTCTGGCTGACGCGCTGCGCCTTCCAGGAACTTGCCGCCCAGCAGGCCGAAACCAATTGCGGTACCCAGTGCGCCCAGGCCGATCAACAGTGCAACAGCGATAGCGGTTAGACCAACTACAGTTTCCATCTTTCCTCCCGACTTTTACGTCGTATGGTTTAGGTTTTTTTAATTTAAAGCGGTAAAACAAATCGTTTCAGAGGCCTCGTTAAAGGCCCCCTCTCGTTTGACCGAGAGGGACATCAGACTAGTCGAAACTGGTCTTAATGGTTTTCTTCGTGCGCCATCGACAGATAGACGATGGTCAGCATCATGAAGATGAATGCCTGCAGGGTGATGATCAGGATGTGGAACACAGCCCACGCCCACTGCAGAACAACGCCCAGGCCGCTGAGCCAGAGCAGACCGCTGCCGAACATCACAGCAATCAGGATGAACACCAGTTCGCCGGCATACATGTTGCCGAACAGACGCAGAGCCAGAGAGATCGGTTTGGCGATCAGGGTCACGAATTCCAGCAGGAAGTTCACCGGGATCAGCAGGGCCTGAACGAGGATGTTCTTGCTGCCGAACGGGTGCAGGGTCAGCTCGCCGATGAAGCCGCCGAGGCCCTTGACCTTGATGCTATAGAAGATGATCAGTGCGAAAACCGAGAACGCCATGCCCAGGGTCGCGTTCGGGTCGGTGGTCGACACGGCGCGGAACGGGATGTGGGGGTCACCGGAGATCAGGATGGCCAGCTGAGGAATCCAGTCGACCGGTACCAGGTCGACGGCGTTCATCAGGAAGACCCAGACGAAGATGGTCAGTGCCAGCGGTGCAATCACCGGGCTACGGCCGTGGAAGCTGTCTTTCACGCTGCCATCGACGAATTCGACCAGTACTTCAACGAAGTTCTGCAGAGCGCCTGGTTGACCGGAAGTCGCTTTCTTCGCCGCCATGCGGAAAAGAAGAACGAAGATCAGACCCAGTGCGACCGACCAGCCGAGGGTATCGACGTGGAAAGCCCAGAAGCCCATTTCCTTGGCTTCTGCTGCGGTGTGGGCAAAGCCCCAGCCGCCGGTAGGGTGCTGACCGAAAGTCAGGTTCTGCAAGTGGTGCTGGATATAGCCCGAAGCCGTTGTTTCTGCCATGGTTGCCTCAAACGCCCTAAGGTCTCGAAAGTCTTGTTCTCATCAACAGGGGAGCGAACCAGCTGACCGACTGGGTCAGCACGAAGGCACCGAAGACTGCAATCGGCGCCAATGGCTTCACACCTGCAAACACCAGTGCAAACAGCACTGCCGTCAAAATCAATTTCCCTGCCTCGCCGGCATAAAACGACCGGACGATGGACTGGGCTGCTCTGGCGCCGGAAAACCGAAATGCCTTGTGAGCGAAATAAACATTGGGCAGCAAGGCTATCAGGCCTCCGCAAAGTCCCGAATATCCGGCGACGACTCCGTACCATTTCCAAAGCGCCAAAGCGGCGATGAGCAAAACGATAAACTGGGCCATCAACACCGGAAAAACTGCCAGGCGATGGAACGGCAAGCGGTTTGGCGTGCGGGTTTCCATCACTATTGCTCTCCAATGGTCGGCTGCCAGAATTCAATAACTTGGCATAATTTGTGCCGACAAAATGCGCGCAGAGTATAGGGGCGGTTTTGCCCCTATTCAACTGTCAGGTAGTGATTTCCGACTGCGCGCTACATGAGGAAATGTTTCAGCGGATATGAGCAAGTACGCCTTGAAGCTCATCCAGAGAGTTGTAGCCAATCACCAACTGACCCTTTCCCTTCTTACCGTGGCGAATCTGCACCGCAGAGCCTAGGCGCTCGGCCAGACGCTGCT
Source organism: Pseudomonas sp. SDO55104_S430 (assembly GCF_054070595.1). NCBI lineage: Bacteria > Pseudomonadati > Pseudomonadota > Gammaproteobacteria > Pseudomonadales > Pseudomonadaceae > Pseudomonas > Pseudomonas sp. SDO55104_S430. The sequence continues at coordinate 33,917 of NZ_JBSVXG010000007.1, forward strand.
CCAGACGAGCGATATCCGGGTCGGTTTTGGTGGGTTCGACGGGCTCCGGTTTGCCACTCAACCACTGGCGAACCAGTGCTTCAGTCTGGCGCACTGTCAGTCCGCGTGCGACAACATGTCGCGCCCCTTCAACCTGTTGAATGTCCGGCAAACCGAGCAATGCACGGGCATGACCCATTTCCAGATCGCCATGGGACAACATGGTCTTGATGACTTCCGGCAGCGAGATCAGGCGCAGCAGGTTGGCCACGGTCACCCGCGACTTGCCGACCGCTTCAGCAACCTGTTGCTGAGTCAGCTGGAATTCCTGCTGCAGACGCTGCAGGGCAATGGCTTCCTCGATCGGATTGAGGTCTTCGCGCTGGATGTTCTCGATCAGCGCCATGGCGATCGCGGTTTCATCCGGCACATCACGCACCATGGCCGGAATGGTTTCCTGCCCGGCTTGCTGGCTGGCGCGCCAGCGGCGCTCACCGGCGATGATTTCATAGCGACCGCTGCCGATCGGGCGGACCACGATCGGTTGCATGACGCCCTGGGCCTTGATCGACTGCGCCAACTCTTCCAGCGCCTGCGAATCCATGTCGCGTCGCGGTTGATATTTGCCACGCTGGAGCAGATCCAGCGGCAAATGCTGCAACTCGCGGTGATCGGCTTGCGAGGCCTGTTCTTCCAGCGAGCTGATGGTCGGACCACTCAGCAGTGCATCCAGTCCTCGTCCGAGACCTCGTTTCTTGACGGCCATGGGGATTCCTTAAGTTGCCTGAGCGGCGGCGATGCGTGAGTTTTTGCGCTGACGGCGCACCATTTCGCCGGCCAGAGCCAGGTAGGCGACTGCACCGCGGGAGGCCTTGTCATAGGCCAGCGCCGGCATGCCATAGCTTGGGGCTTCGGCCAATCGGATGTTGCGCGGAATGACGGTGTCGTAAAGCTGGTCACCGAAGTGTTCCTTGAGCTGCGCCGACACATCGTTCATCAGGCTCAGGCGCGGGTCGTACATCGTACGCAGCAGGCCTTCGACCTTCAGGTCCGGATTGAGCAGTTCAGAGATGCGCTTGATGTTATCCACAAGGTCGCTCAGACCTTCGAGTGCAAAGTATTCACACTGCATGGGGATAATCACCCCGTCGGACGCGACCAGGGCGTTCAGCGTCAGCATCGACAGCGACGGCGGGCAGTCGATCAAAATGTAATCGTAGTTTTCACGGATCGGCGCCAACGCACTGCGCAGGCGGCTCTCCTTCATCTGCATTTCCAGCAGAACCACTTCGGCCGCGGTCAGGTCACGGTTGGCCGGCAGCAGTTGATAACCGCCGTGTTCGGAAAAATGCATGGCCTGAGCCAGATCGCATTCGCCGATCAGCAGGTCATAGACCGAGTTTTCCAGGCCATGTTTATCCACACCGCTACCCATGGTGGCGTTGCCCTGTGGATCGAGATCGATCAACAACACCCGGCGCTTGGTGGCGACGAGCGATGCTGCGAGGTTGATGCAGGTGGTGGTCTTGCCCACACCACCCTTCTGGTTCGCAATCGCGAATACCTTAGCCATTCTTGCTTGTGTTCCCAATCATGCCGTGCGGCGCAGTATCAGCAGATGGCGTTGGCCTTGGCAACCGGGTACGGCCAGGGCGTGTTCGCTATCGAGGTGGAAATCTGTCGGCAATGCTACCAGTTCATCGGCTGGATGAACGCCCTTCATTGCCAGCCAGCGTGTATCGGCGTCGCCGAGGTGACGAGTCCAGTTGGTGAAGTTTTCCATGCTGCTGAAAGCGCGGGAAATGATCCCGTTGAATGGCTGGGCAGGCTGGAACGCTTCGACGCGACTGTGGATAACTTGCAGGTTATCCAGCTTGAGCTCGAGTTTGACCTGGGTCAGGAACCTGGTTTTCTTGCCGTTGCTGTCGAGGCAGGTCACTTGCGACTCGGGAAACAGGATGGCCAACGGGATGCCCGGCATGCCGCCGCCACTGCCCACGTCCAGCCAGCGACCGTTTTCGATGAATGACATCACGCTCAGGCTGTCGAGCAAATGCCGCGACACCATTTCGTCCGGATCACGCACCGCGGTCAGGTTGTAGGCCTTGTTCCATTTGATCAACAGGGCCAGATAACCCAGCAGCTGCCTGTGCTGGGCTTCCGTCAGCGTGACACCCAGTTGGCGAGCGCCTGTGGATAACTCTTCGGCATGTTGCGAGGTGACCAACGAACTCAAGCGCTTTGCTCCAACTGACGGCCAGCGCCGCGTTTTTTCAAATGAATCATCAACAGCGAAATGGCTGCCGGGGTAACGCCCGGGATACGCGACGCCTGGCCCAGAGTCTCGGGACGAGTCGCACCGAGCTTGCTCTGGATCTCTTTGGAAAGACCGGAGATGCTCGTGTAATCGATATCCACAGGCAGTTTCGTGTCTTCGCTGGCGCGCAGACGGGCGATTTCATCCTGTTGACGGTCGATGTAACCGGCGTATTTGGTCTTGATTTCGACCTGCTCGGCGACCTGTGGATCTTCTGCGCCGTCACCGGTGACGGAGATGAGACCAGCGTAGTCGATTTCCGGACGGCTCAAGAGATTGAGCAAGTTGTATTCGTGGGTCAGCGGCGTGCCGAATTTTTCGGCGATCGCGTCGCCCTGTTCGGTGCCAGGTCGAACCCAGGTACTTTTCAGGCGCTGTTCTTCCAGCGTGATGCTTTCGCGTTTTTTGCTGAATGCAGCCCAACGCTCATCATCGACCAGACCCAACTCACGGCCTTTTTCGGTCAAGCGCAGGTCGGCGTTGTCTTCGCGAAGAATCAGACGGTATTCGGCACGCGAGGTGAACATGCGGTACGGCTCTTGAGTACCAAGGGTAATCAGGTCGTCGACCAGTACGCCGATGTACGCTTCATCGCGACGCGGACACCAGGCGTCTTTGCCCTGTGCACGCAGCGCGGCGTTGGCTCCGGCCAGCAAACCCTGGGCGCCAGCTTCTTCGTAACCGGTTGTGCCATTGATCTGACCGGCGAAAAACAGGCCGCCGATCACTTTGGTTTCCAGGCTGTACTTCAGATCCCGCGGATCGAAGTAATCGTATTCGATGGCATAGCCTGGACGCACGATGTGCGCGTTTTCCATGCCGCGGATCGACTGAACGATCTGCAATTGCACGTCGAACGGCAGCGATGTGGATATCCCGTTCGGATACAGCTCGTTGGTCGTCAAACCTTCCGGCTCGATGAAGACCTGATGGCTTTCCTTGTCGGCAAAGCGATGGATCTTATCTTCGATCGACGGGCAGTAACGCGGGCCGATACCTTCGATCACACCGGAATACATCGGCGACCGATCAAGGTTGGCCGCAATGATTTCATGGGTGCGTGCGTTGGTATGGGTGATCCAGCAGCTGATCTGTTGTGGATGCAACTCTTTGGAGCCCATGAAAGACATCACCGGAATCGGTGTATCGCCCGCTTGCTCGGTCATTACCGAGAAATCCACAGAGCGAGCGTCGATACGCGGTGGCGTACCGGTTTTCAGGCGACCGACGCGCAGAGGCAGTTCACGCAGACGGTGTGCGAGGGCGATCGAGGGTGGATCACCGGCGCGACCACCGGAAAAATTCTGCATGCCGATGTGGATAAGTCCACCGAGGAAAGTGCCTGTGGTCAAAACCACAGAATCGGCCATGAAACGCAGGCCCATTTGCGTGACCACACCACGGACCTGGTCCTGCTCGACGATCAGGTCGTCGGCGGCCTGTTGAAATATCCACAGGTTCGGCTGGTTTTCCAGGATTTCGCGGATAGCAGCCTTGTAGAGAGCACGGTCCGCCTGCGCACGGGTTGCTCGTACGGCCGGGCCTTTGCGGCTGTTCAATACGCGGAACTGGATACCACCTTTATCGGTGGCCAAGGCCATCGCACCACCCAGGGCGTCGATTTCCTTTACCAGGTGGCTTTTGCCAATCCCGCCAATCGCGGGGTTGCAGCTCATGGCACCGAGGGTTTCCACGTTATGCGTCAGCAACAGGGTTTTTACCCCCATACGTGCTGAGGCCAGTGCTGCCTCGGTACCGGCATGACCGCCGCCGATGACGATCACTTCAAAACGGGAAGGGAAATCCACCACGCACCTCGTGCCTGCTTAAGTAGGTAATTCAGGAATAGTTTGGGCTCAGGTTTCTGGACCTGGTCGGCAAGTATAGGGACTTCGCCCTTCCTAAAGAACCCTTTGCACAAAATTTAACCAGTTGTGGAGAAGTCGGAGTTATAGAAATTAAAAAGAGAGAAATTTATAGAATCTTTGTTTTTATGTTTATTTCTAGTGCACCTCATATCTGTGGATAGATTGATGTACGCCTTTATATCCGCTGTGTACAGAGATTCATAACCCTGTGCCCATGTGTCAATGAGGCCCTTGGATAACCGGTTTAAACCTGTGGATCAAAGTGATGGTTATCCACAGAGGCGGTTATGTTCAGTTTTCACGCCCTGTTATCAACCGTCCTCAGCTGCGGTTATTCACAGGGCTTAATCCACAGAAATTCGCTCGAATCATTGAAATCCGAGGCAAAAAAATTTCTCGTACAGGGGAAAAATCGTCGGCTATCGCAAAGAAAGCCATCGAGTCGTCGTCCGAAGGTACGCAGGAGGCTATTGTGGGGATCTGTAACAAAAGCTAATAATATCTATTATCATTAACCAACCCTTCCCTCCTTATGCCCATGCGATCCCACACCTCAGCAATCGAGCGAATTTACGTTCAGCACCATTCGTGGCTGTTTGGATGGTTGAGGGGAAGACTGAATAACCCCTGCGATGCGGCGGACGTTGCCCACGATACGTTCGTGCGAATTCTCGGTTCGCGGGATGCGAGCCAGATTCGGGAGCCGCGGGATTATCTGACGACGGTGGCAAGGGGATTGGTGATCGACCGCTATCGCCGGCGCGCGATCGAGGTGGCTTATCTGGAAACCCTCGCAGCACGCCCCGAGGCCACCCAGATCAGTGAAGAAGACAGGGCGTTGATCATCGAAACCCTGATCGCTGTGGATAAGGCACTGTCCGATCTCGGCGCCCGGGCACGACAAATCTTCATGTTGTCGCAGATCGAGGGGCTGACTTATCAACAGATCGCCACTCAACTGAAGATTTCGCTGACCACCGTGAAGAAACACATGATTCGCGCACTGACCGAATGTTCGATGATCATGGCGGGGCTTTGATGTCTGCCGCACCGGATCGCAAAATCTTCGAAGCCGCTGCCAGCTGGTATGTGCAGTTTCAGGCCGAGCCGCCGACAGCCGCGCAACGTCAGGCGTGGCAGCACTGGCTCGACAGCAGTCCTGCGCATCTGGCGGCGTGGAATCAGATGGAAAGAATCCAGCGCCATATCGGCGGATCTCGCGATCTCTCCCGGCGGGCATTGTCCTCAACCCAACAACGTCGCCAGGTACTCAAACTGCTTCTGATTCTTGCCGGCACCGGTTATCTGGGCTGGAACGTTCAGCAGCACACTTCATTGGGCAATGTCTGGGCGGATTACCGGACCAAAGTCGGCCAGCGACGCAGGATCGAGTTCGCCGATGGCACCCGGATTCATCTCAATACCGGTACCGCCATCGATGTGCTGTTCGATGGCGAGCAGCGATTGATCCGTTTGCGAGAAGGGGAAATTCTCGTCAGCACCGGCAAGCTCGGTGATCAGCGGCCGTTTTTCGTCGAAACCCGCCAAGGGCGAATCAGGGCCTTGGGCACGCGTTTCTCGGTTCGACAGTTATCCGGATCATCGCGAATCGGCGTCCTTGAAGATCGTGTCAGCGTTCAACCAGGCGATCAGCCTGAACAGGCACGCCTGCTGGTGGCCGGCGAAGGTGCGGATTTCGACAGTCTCGGCGTGGGCGCAACCCATCCTTATCGATCAACCGAAGCGGCCTGGATCAACGGGCAACTGATCGTCCTCGATGCCCGCCTGGGGGATGTGATCGCTGAGCTGGGCCGGTACCGCTCCGGAATTCTGCACTGTGACGAAAGCGCGGCGCGTCTGCGTGTATCCGGAACCTTTCGGCTGGACTCGACGGATGCAGTCCTGGCCAACCTTCAAGCCTCATTGCCCGTCAGCGTCAGCTACTTCACCCGTTACTGGGTGTCGATCAAACGAGTCAGCTAACCGACCCGGAAAAAAATCCGCCACAGGGTTATCTTTTTTTCCTGTAACGGCCCTACAGGTAATCGCGATCCACGCGGCTTTTGCCACCTTCAGGGCTTTCCTACTCATGCGACTCCCGATCTTGCGTAAGCGTTTCACTCCCCACTGCATTGCCTACAGTTTGCTGCTGACCAGCGCTGCGAGTTATCCACTGATCATTCCTCACGCCATGGCCGCCGATGCCATGCAGCGCTACGCCATTGCGGCCGGCCCGCTGGATAACGCCCTGAGTCAATTCGCTTCCGCGGCCAATGTGATCCTGTCGTTCTCCCCCCAACAGACTGCGAATCTGCGCACTCAGGGTGTGGTCGGCAGTTACTCGATCGAACAGGGCTTTGCGATTCTGTTGCAAGGCTCAGGATTGCAGGCCGTCCCGCAGGGGCCCGACAGTTACATTCTGCAGCCGCTGCCGGAAGCCGGCTCGCTGGTACTCGGTGCGACCAACATTAATGGTCAGCAACCGAATGACATGAATCTGGATTACTCCGAAGACAAGGGCTACAAGGCGAACGACAGCCGGATCGGCACCAAAACCAGCACGCCGCTGTCGGAAACCCCGCGGTCGATTTCGGTCGTCACCGCTCAACGCATGAAGGATCAGAAATCCCAGACCCTGACTGATGTCCTGGGCTATGTGCCGGGTATCTTCGCGCCGCCGTTTGCCGCGGGGGATAGCCTGGCCGGCGACCTGTTCTACATTCGCGGTTTCAACGCAACGGATTACGGTTATGGCCTGCTGCGCGATGGCTTGCGAGTCCAGGGCAATCGGTACGACACCACCACCGAGCCCTATGGTCTTGAACGGGTTGAAGTGTTCCGCGGACCGTCTTCGCTGCTCTATGGTGAGAACGCGCCGGGCGGACTGGTCAATCTGGTAAGCAAGCGCCCCACCGCTGCACCTCAGGGCGAGATTCAACTCAGCTATGGTTCGAACAACCGCCGGCAGCTGGGCGTCGATGTTTCCGGACCGCTGAACGACAACGAAAACGTGCTCGGTCGGGTGGTGATGCTGGGGCGCAACGCTGACACCCAGACCAAACATGTGCCGGACGATCGCATCTACATCGCCCCTTCCCTGACCCTGAATTTCGATGACTTCAATACCTTGACCCTGCTGGCCAGCTACCAGAAGGATCACACCAATATGGAGCTCGGCCTGCCGGCCGCCGGCACCTTGCTGAAGAACCCCAACGGCAAGTTATCCAAGGACACCATGCTTGGCGATCCGGACTGGAATACCTTCGAGCGTGAAACCTGGAGTACCGGTTACGAATTCAGTCACAGCTTCAATGATGACTGGCAGTTCCGGCAGAACTCGCGCTACATGCAGTCACGCATCACCCGCCATGAGACCTGGCCAGGCAACTTGAACAACGCGGGTTTCGGCACGCGTGTGAACATGACCGCCTACGATCGCTTCAACAAATCGATGGTGTACTCGCTGGATAACCAGCTGGAAGGCAAATTCCAGCTGGGAGGGCTGGAAAACACCGTGCTGTTTGGTGGCAGCTTTGACCGCACCTCATTCAATCAGGACTGGAATGCCGGGCTGGTGGGGCCGATCGATATCTACAACCCGGTGTACCTGCGTGATCCGACGACGCCGATTGCTGTGCAGAACACCTTGCTGGAACAGCAGATGAAGGGCGTTTATGCACAGCTTCAGAGCAAGTATGACCACTGGCTGTTCCTGCTCGGTGGCCGTCAGGACTGGGTCGACAGTGATTTCCGCGACAAGGTGGCCAGCGCCGGTAACATCAGCTCCGAGGACAAGAAGTTCACTTACCAGGGCGGCGTGATGTACCAGTTCGACAACGGCCTGACCCCGTATGTCAGCTATTCCACAGCCTTTGTCCCGGTTCAGCAGATCTCCAATGCCGGCCAACCATTGGACCCGATCACCAGCAGCCAATATGAAGTAGGGCTCAAATACGAACCTGTCGGTTGGGACACCGCCTTCACCGCGTCTGTGTATGACCTGCGCAAGAAAGACGACACCTATTTCGACGCGACCACATCCACCTATCGCCAGGTCGGCGAAAGCCGTTCCAAGGGTGTCGAACTTGAACTCAACAGCAACCTGACGCCGAACCTCAATGTGACGGCAGCCTACACCTACACCGATGCGCGGATTACCAAGGATTCGCCAACCTCACTGGTCAAGGATCATCAAATGACCGGCGTGCCGCGCAACCAGGCTTCGGTGTGGGCCAAGTATCGTTTTCTTGAGAGCAGCCTCAAGGGACTGTATGTGGGCGGCGGGATTCGCTACTTCGACAGCGCATTCGCCTACACCTCGCCTTCCCTGTACGGAAAACTCGATGCTGGCGATGTCACTTTGGTGGATGCGGCCATCGGTTATCAGATCGATCGCCATTGGACCGTGGACCTGAATGCGAAAAACCTCTTCGACAAAGAATACGTGTCAGGTTGTAACGATGCGGGCCGCTGTTACTGGGGTGAAGACCGTACCTTCCTGGGATCAGTCTCTTACAACTGGTAAGTCGCAAAAAGCGAGCTGTGGATAACTTCTCCACAGCTCGCTCTGTCATTTGCCAATGCAGAAACTGGAAAAGATTCGCCCGAGCAAATCATCGGAGCTGAATGCACCGGTGATTTCTCCCAGAAATTGCTGCGCCTGGCGCAAATCTTCGGCCAACAACTCTCCGGCACCTGCCAGGGTCAGCTGGGAACGGCCGTGCTCAAGCGAATCGCTGGCGTGGCGCAATGCCTCGAGGTGACGCCGACGGGCACTGAAGCTGCTTTCCGAAGTCTGTTCATAACCCATGCAGGCCTTGAGGTGATCGCGCAGCAGTTCCAGACCGTCCCCTGCAGATTTAGCGCTCAGACTGATGGTGACATGGCCATCGTCGCTGACATCCAGGGCAATGGCTTCCCCGGTCAGATCGGCTTTGTTGCGGATCAGTGTGACTTTCGCAGGGTCCGGACGGGTTTCGAGAAACTCTGGCCACAGCGCAAAAGGATCGAGTGCTTCGGGCGCCGTCGCATCGACGACCAGCAAGACGCGATCTGCCTCGCCAATGGCTTTCAATGCCCGCTCTACACCGATCTTTTCCACATGATCATCGGTATCGCGCAAGCCTGCCGTATCAACAACGTGCAGCGGCATGCCGTCGATGTGGATATGTTCGCGAAGAACGTCTCGTGTCGTGCCTGCAATTTCGGTGACGATCGCAGCTTCGCGGCCGGCCAATGCGTTGAGCAGACTCGATTTGCCGGCATTCGGTCGACCGGCGATCACCACCGTCATGCCATCACGGAGCAACGCGCCCTGTCCTGCTTCACGGATCACTGTGGACAACTCGCCACGTACCTTGTCGAGCATGCTCAACACATGGCCATCGGCAAGGAAGTCAATTTCTTCTTCCGGGAAGTCGATTGCCGCCTCAACGTAGATGCGCAAGCCGATCAACTGTTCTGTGAGGTTATGCACACGCGCTGAAAAAGCGCCTTGCAGCGAACGCAGAGCATTACGCGCAGCCTGTGCAGAACTGGCTTCGATCAGGTCGGCGATGGCTTCAGCCTGGGCCAGGTCGAGTTTGTCATTGAGGAATGCGCGTTCGCTGAATTCGCCGGGGCGGGCCAGACGGCAACCCAGTTCGAGGCAGCGAGTGAGCAGCATATCCAGAACAATCGGCCCGCCATGGCCCTGCAGTTCCAGCACGTCTTCGCCGGTAAACGAGTTCGGCCCCGGGAAATACAGCGCGATTCCCTCGTCCAGCACTTCGTCGTTTTCACCCAGGAACGGACCATAGTGGGCAAATCGCGGCTTGAGTTCGCGGCCGGTGAAGGCTTGGGCCGCAACGCTGGCCAGCGGCCCGGAAATACGGACGATACCGACACCGCCACGGCCTTGAGCGGTGGCGACAGCGGCGATGGTTTCGCGGGGAGCACTCATAAACCGGTATCCAGACAAAAAAGACAGATAGCAAAACGCCCCACTAGGGGGCGTTTTGAGTGGTTATCCACAGTGTAAATCAGGCAGCTGCTTTGGTAGCCGCTTCGATCTTACGAGTGATGTACCACTGTTGGGCGATCGACAGGCAGTTGTTCACTACCCAGTACAGCACCAGACCGGCCGGGAACCACAGGAAGAAGAAGGTGAAGATGATTGGCATCAGCTTCATCACCTTGGCCTGCATCGGATCCGGTGGAGTCGGGTTCAACTGCTGCTGGATGAACATGGTTGCACCCATGATGATCGGCAGAATGAAGAACGGATCCTTGATCGACAGGTCAGTAATCCACAGCATGAACGGCGCCTGGCGCATTTCCACGCTTTCCAGCAGAACCCAGTAAAGCGAGAGGAAAACCGGCATCTGCACGAGGATTGGCAAGCAACCACCCAGCGGATTGATCTTCTCTTTCTTGTACAGCTCCATCATGGCTTGCGACATTTTCTGCCGGTCGTCGCCATGTTGCTCTTTCAGCGCAGCCAGTTTCGGGGCCACTGCACGCATGCGCGCCATGGATTTGTAGCTGGCAGCCGACAGAGGGAAGAAAAGCCCTTTGATCAGCATGGTCAGGAAGATGATCGACCAGCCCCAGTTACCCACAATGGCGTGGATGTGTTGCAGCAACCAGAAGATCGGTTGAGCGATAAACCACAGAATGCCGTAGTCGACGGTCAGTTCCAGACCTGGGGACAACTCTTTCAACACGGCTTGGCTTTTCGGACCGGCGTACAGAATGGCGCTGGTTTCGGCCTTGGCACCGGGTGCAACGGTCAAAGATGGACCGGTGTAACCGATGATGTAGTTGCCGCGGCTGTCTTTACGGGTCTGGACGATATTGTTTTCGCCCTTCTCCGGAATCCATGCGGTCACGAAGTAGTGTTGCAGCCAGGCAACCCAGCCACCGGTGACGTTTTCTTTTAGCGCGCCCTTGTCCATGTCCTTCATGGACACTTTCTTGTACGGCTCGGAACTTGTCCACAGGGCGGCGCCCAGGTAAGTCGCAGTGCCGGTGGCGGTGCTGGAAGAAGGATCGGAACTGGCGTCGCGCTTGAGTTGCGCGAACATCGCACCCGACCAGGGTTGGGCGCTTTCGTTGTCGATCAGGTAAGTAACGGTCACGTCATACAGGCCACGTTTCAGGGTGAAACGCTTGATGTAGTTGACGCCGTCCTTGCTGAACTTCAGGTCCACGACCAATTGGTCCTGACCATCAGCCAGTTGATAAACCTTCTTCTCCGAGGAGTAAACCGGACGACCGGCAGGACTTGCGTCCGGGCCGTTGGTGCCGATCAGACCGCTCTGAGCCAGATAAGTACGCTCGTTGCCATTGTCGAACAGCTGGAAAGGAATTTCCGGATGGTCCTGGCGACGTGGATACAGCGGCAGTTTCAGCTGGGCGACATCACCACCTTGTGGATCGATGGCGAGATCCAGCACATCCGTTTTGACCTGGATCAGATCGGTGCTTGCAGCGACCGGAGTCTCGGCAGGTGCACTGGTATCGTTTGCGGCGTGTGGAATGTCGTCACTGACGGACGCTTTATTGCCAGTTGCCGTGTCCGGGAGGCCCGGGGCGGTCGTACTGGAAGCAACATTCTGAGTCGGCAGGGCAGCCTGGCCATAATCCTGGTTCCATTTAAGAACCATGACGTAGGACACGATTGCCAGGGCGACGATCAGGATCGTGCGTTTGATATCCATGATTACTCGGCCATCGAAGAAGAACGGGAGGTAGGGATAGGTGGAACCGGGTCATAACCACCGGGATTCCACGGATGACAGCGACCTAGACGACGAAAGGTCAGCCAGCCACCGCGCAGAAGGCCATGATTTTCGATGGCTTCCAACGCGTAGCAGGAACAGCTGGGGTAGAAACGACAGTGACTGGCCATCAAGGGACTAATGGCGTAGCGGTAAAACTGGATCGGAACGAGTGCCAGTTTACGCATCCGGACTGTCTACCCCTACATCTTCGGTTTTGACTGCTGGTACTGGCTTGCTGCGTGCCAGACGTTTCCAGAGCTTGCCGAAATGCTGAATTAATTCAGGGTTTTCTACATCGCCCAAACCTTTGCGCGCGACGATAACGATGTCCCAGCCGACCAGTGAATCCTGGTTCAGGCGAAACGATTCGCGCATCAGACGTTTGAGGCGATTGCGCTCAACGGAGAGCTTTACGCTCTTTTTCCCGATTACCAGCCCGAGACGGGGGTGATCGAGATCGTTGTTGCGCGCAAGGAGCAGGAGATTTTTCCCCGGAACCTTGCCGGTAGGGGAGTCAAAGACTGCCTTGAAATGCCGGGGAGTAAGCAGACGCTTTTCCCGACTGAAGTCCTGACTCACCTCCAGTGCCGGATTATCAAACTGCCAGACGTGCGCGACCTTTGGCGCGACGACGCGACAGGACGGCACGACCGTTCTTGGTAGCCATGCGAGCACGGAAACCGTGGGTACGAGCGCGTTTGATAGTGCTTGGTTGGAAAGTACGTTTCATGTCGTGTTACCTGGTTCGTCCACAACGGGCCGGAATGGCCCCCGTTTTAAGAGACCGGGGATTCTAGAGAAAGCAAGTCCTCAGGTCAATTTCCAACCAACATTTCCTTATAGGCAGTTCGTGACCGGTCTGTTCGTGCTCAATCCGCACATTAGACATAAAAATAAAGAAGGAAAGTATTTAAAGCTTTTCTGTAAAGCTTATAAAAGCTAAGGACGTGTTCATCTGTGGATAACTGGCTCAATACCTTATTATTCAAGCTGTACAGAGAATGACAACTACAGTGGAAAACCGTGACAAGCCTGTGCTGCGCTGTCGGAAAACCTGTGTGTGAAAGACGGGTTTATCCACAGGGTGGTTATCCACCGAGTTTCGCCCCCAGTTGTGCAACGATCTCAGCCTCGGTTATCCACAGAGCTTATGCATAGACCATTGGTCGTCTTTTTGGCGTATAAAGCGTTGATTCTTCTTGGCCGATCACCCACCTTCGTGTGGATAAGTCCGCGTCTGGTCGTTACAATGGCCGCTTGTTTTTGCCTCACCGGCTTTCAACTTAGGGGATGTCCGTGTCAGTGGAACTTTGGCAGCAGTGCGTGGAGCTTCTGCGCGATGAGCTGCCTGCCCAACAATTCAACACTTGGATCCGTCCACTACAGGTCGAAGCCGAAGGCGACGAGTTGCGCGTCTATGCGCCCAACCGTTTTGTCCTGGACTGGGTCAACGAAAAGTATCTGGGCCGTGTCCTGGAACTGCTTGATGAACATGGCAACGGATCGACGCCTGCGCTTTCCTTATTAATAGGAAGCAAACGTAGCTCGGCTCCACGTGCTGCGCCGAATGCGCCACTGGCCGCCGCTGCCGTTGCAGCCCAGGCTCAGGCGGCTTCGGCCCCTGCCGCTCCAGCGCCAGTCGCTGCACCGGCCAAGCGTGCGACGCAAAAGGTTGCCGAGGTCATTGAAGAAGAGCCTTCCCGGGAAAGCTTCGATCCAATGGCTGGCGCCAGCTCGCAACAGGCGCCGGTTCGTGCCGAACAACGCACCGTCCAGGTTGAAGGTGCGCTCAAGCACACCAGCTACCTGAACCGCACCTTCACCTTCGAGAACTTCGTTGAGGGCAAGTCCAACCAACTGGCCCGGGCGGCTGCGTGGCAGGTGGCGGACAATCCCAAGCACGGCTACAACCCGCTCTTCCTTTATGGCGGCGTAGGCTTGGGTAAAACGCACTTGATGCACGCTGTGGGTAACCACCTGTTAAAGAAGAACCCGAATGCCAAGGTTGTCTACTTGCATTCCGAGCGATTCGTGGCGGACATGGTCAAGGCGTTGCAACTGAACGCCATCAACGAGTTCAAGCGTTTCTATCGTTCCGTGGATGCCCTGCTGATCGACGACATTCAGTTCTTCGCTCGCAAGGAACGTTCCCAGGAAGAGTTTTTCCACACCTTCAACGCCCTGCTTGAAGGTGGCCAGCAGGTCATTCTCACCAGTGACCGCTATCCGAAAGAAATCGAAGGCCTGGAAGAGCGCCTCAAATCCCGTTTCGGCTGGGGGCTGACGGTCGCCGTCGAGCCGCCGGAACTGGAAACCCGTGTCGCGATTCTGATGAAGAAGGCCGACCAGGCCAAAGTCGAGTTGCCCCATGACGCGGCGTTCTTCATTGCCCAGCGCATTCGCTCCAACGTCCGAGAACTGGAAGGCGCGCTCAAGCGCGTGATCGCCCACTCGCACTTCATGGGCCGCGATATCACCATCGAGCTGATTCGCGAATCCCTCAAGGATCTGTTGGCGCTGCAAGACAAACTGGTCTCTGTGGATAACATTCAGCGCACCGTCGCCGAGTACTACAAGATCAAGATCTCCGACTTGCTGTCCAAACGCCGGTCGCGTTCGGTCGCCCGTCCCCGTCAGGTCGCCATGGCGTTGTCCAAGGAATTGACCAACCACAGCTTGCCGGAAATCGGCGATGTGTTCGGCGGCCGTGACCACACCACCGTTTTGCACGCCTGCCGCAAGATCAACGAACTTAAGGAATCCGACGCGGACATCCGCGAGGACTACAAGAACCTGCTGCGTACATTGACTACGTGATGACACCAGCGCAGCTAATTAAGGCAAGGGACTAGACCATGCATTTCACCATTCAACGCGAAGCCCTGTTGAAACCCCTGCAACTGGTCGCAGGTGTCGTCGAGCGCCGTCAGACCTTGCCGGTGCTCTCCAATGTGCTGCTGGTTGTCGAAGGCCAGCAACTGTCGTTGACCGGTACCGACCTGGAAGTCGAACTGGTCGGTCGTGTTCAACTCGAAGAACCGGCAGAATCCGGTTCCATCACCGTGCCTGCGCGCAAGCTAATGGACATCTGCAAAAGCTTGCCGAACGATGCGCTGATCGACATCAAGGTCGACGAGCAGAAGCTGGTCGTGAAGGCCGGTCGCAGCCGTTTCACCCTGTCGACCCTGCCTTCCGATGACTTCCCGACTGTGGAAGAAGGCCCGGGTTCGCTGACCTGCAGCCTGGAGCAAAGCAAACTGCGTCGTCTGATCGAACGCACCAGCTTCGCCATGGCCCAGCAGGACGTGCGCTACTACCTCAACGGCATGCTGCTGGAAGTGTCCGCCGGCGTGATTCGCGCCGTGGCCACCGACGGTCACCGTCTGGCGATGTGCTCCATGCAGGCCGATATCGGTCAGCCGGATCGCCACCAGGTTATCGTGCCGCGCAAAGGTATCCTTGAGCTGGCCCGTTTGCTGACCGAGCCGGAAGGCATCGTCAGCATCGTTCTGGGTCAGCACCACATTCGCGCCACCACCGGTGAGTTCACCTTCACCTCGAAACTGGTCGACGGCAAATTCCCGGATTACGAGCGTGTGCTGCCTAAAGGTGGTGACAAGCTGGTACTGGGCGATCGTCAGGCGCTGCGTGAAGCTTTCAGCCGTACTGCGATTCTGTCCAACGAGAAGTACCGCGGTATCCGTCTGCAACTGGCCAATGGTCAGCTGAAGATCCAGGCGAACAACCCGGAGCAGGAAGAAGCGGAAGAAGAAGTGGGCGTTGAGTACAACGGCGGCTCCCTGGAAATCGGCTTCAACGTGAGCTACCTGCTCGACGTACTTGGCGTGATGACCACCGAGCAGGTTCGCCTGATTCTGTCCGACTCCAACAGCAGTGCGCTGGTGCAAGAGTCCGACAACGACGATTCGGCTTACGTTGTCATGCCGATGCGTCTGTGATCGCACTCAGCAGAAGTTAGATGTCCTTAAGTCGCGTCTCGGTCACCGCGGTGCGCAATCTGCACCCGGTGACCTTCTCCCCCTCTCCCCGAATCAACATTCTTTACGGCGCCAACGGCAGCGGCAAAACCAGTGTTCTGGAAGCCATTCACCTGCTGGGGCTTGCCCGTTCGTTTCGCAGCACCCGCCTGTTACCGGTTATTCAATATGAACAGCTGGCATGCACGGTTTTCGGCCAGGTGGAGTTGGCTGAAGGCGGACACAGCGCACTGGGGATTTCCCGGGATCGCCAGGGGGAGTTCCAGATCCGCATCGATGGGCAGAACGCTCGCAGCGCTGCGCAACTGGCGGAAATGCTGCCGCTGCAGCTGATCAACCCTGACAGTTTCCGCTTGCTCGAAGGCGCACCAAAGATTCGCCGACAGTTTCTCGACTGGGGAGTGTTCCACGTGGAACCTCGCTTCATGTCAACCTGGCAGCGGCTGCAGAAGGCGTTGCGTCAGAGAAACTCCTGGCTGCGGCATGGTACACTTGACGCCGTTTCGCAAGCGGTTTGGGACAGGGAACTGTGCCAGGCCAGCGCTGAAATCGATGAATACCGCCGCGCTTACATCAAAGCCTTGAAACCAGTCTTTGAACAAACTTTGAGCGAATTGGTTGAGCTTGAGGGCTTAACGCTCAGCTATTACCGAGGTTGGGATAAAGACCGTGAATTGAGCGAAGTGCTCGCCGGCTCCCTTCACCGGGACCAGCAAATGGGTCATACCCAAGCCGGACCACAACGTGCAGATTTGCGCCTCAGATTGGGCGCTCACAATGCTGCGGACATCTTGTCCCGTGGACAGCAGAAGTTGGTGGTGTGTGCATTGCGGATTGCCCAGGGGCATCTGGTTAGCCAGGCCCGACGCGGTCAGTGTATTTATCTGGTGGATGACTTGCCGTCCGAGCTGGACGAGCACCACCGTCGCGCGCTTTGCCGCTTGCTGGAAGACTTACGCTGCCAGGTATTTATCACCTGTGTAGATCACGAATTACTGAGGGAAGGCTGGCAGACGGAAACGCCAGTCGCTCTGTTCCACGTGGAACAGGGTCGTATCACCCAGACCCACGACCATCGGGAGTGAAGGCATTGAGCGAAGAAAATACGTACGACTCAACGAGCATTAAAGTGCTGAAAGGCCTGGATGCCGTACGCAAACGTCCCGGTATGTACATTGGCGACACCGATGATGGTAGCGGCCTGCACCACATGGTGTTCGAGGTGGTCGACAACTCGATCGACGAAGCACTCGCCGGCTATTGCGACGACATCAGCATCATCATTCACCCGGATGAATCCATCACCGTTCGCGACAACGGCCGTGGCATCCCGGTAGACGTGCATAAAGAGGAAGGCGTTTCCGCCGCCGAGGTCATCATGACCGTCCTCCACGCTGGCGGTAAGTTCGACGACAACTCCTACAAGGTATCCGGCGGTCTGCACGGCGTAGGTGTTTCGGTAGTGAACGCCCTGTCCGAAGAGCTGGTCCTCACCGTTCGCCGCAGCGGCAAGATCTGGGAACAGACTTACGTTCACGGTGTTCCACAGGCGCCCATGGCCATCGTTGGCGACAGCGAAACCACCGGTACCCAGATTCACTTCAAGGCTTCCAAGGAAACCTTCAAGAACATTCACTTCAGCTGGGACATCCTGGCCAAGCGCATTCGTGAACTGTCCTTCCTCAACTCCGGCGTCGGCATCGTTCTCAAAGATGAGCGCACTGGCAAGGAAGAGCTGTTCAAGTACGAAGGCGGCCTGCGTGCATTCGTTGAATACCTGAACACCAACAAGACTGCGGTCAACCAGGTGTTCCACTTCAACATCCAGCGTGAAGACGGCATCGGCGTGGAAATCGCCCTGCAGTGGAACGACAGCTTCAACGAGAACCTGTTGTGCTTCACCAACAACATTCCTCAGCGTGATGGCGGCACCCACCTGGTGGGCTTCCGTTCCGCACTGACGCGTAACCTGAACAACTACATCGAGCAGGAAGGCTTGGCCAAGAAGCACAAGGTCGCGACCACCGGCGACGATGCCCGTGAAGGCCTGACCGCGATCATCTCGGTGAAGGTGCCGGATCCTAAGTTCAGCTCCCAGACCAAAGACAAGCTGGTGTCTTCCGAAGTGAAGACCGCGGTCGAACAGGAAATGGGCAAGTACTTCTCGGACTTCCTGCTGGAGAACCCGAACGAAGCCAAGCTGGTTGTCGGCAAGATGATCGACGCCGCCCGTGCCCGTGAAGCGGCGCGCAAGGCCCGTGAGATGACCCGCCGCAAAGGCGCGTTGGACATCGCCGGCCTGCCGGGCAAACTGGCTGACTGCCAGGAAAAGGACCCTGCCCTGTCCGAACTGTACCTCGTGGAAGGTGACTCTGCTGGCGGCTCCGCCAAGCAGGGACGCAACCGTCGCACCCAAGCGATCCTGCCTCTGAAGGGCAAGATCCTGAACGTCGAGAAAGCACGCTTCGACAAGATGATCTCTTCCCAGGAAGTGGGCACCCTGATCACTGCGTTGGGCTGCGGTATCGGTCGCGAAGAGTACAACATCGACAAGCTGCGTTATCACAACATCATCATCATGACCGATGCTGACGTCGACGGTTCGCACATCCGTACCCTGCTGCTGACCTTCTTCTTCCGTCAGTTGCCGGAGCTGATCGAGCGCGGCTACATCTACATCGCCCAGCCGCCGCTGTACAAGGTCAAGAAAGGCAAGCAAGAGCAATACATCAAAGACGACGACGCCATGGAAGAGTACATGACGCAGTCGGCCCTGGAAGATGCGAGCCTGCACCTGAATGAAGACGCACCGGGCATTTCCGGCGAAGCGCTGGAGCGTCTGGTGAATGACTTCCGCATGGTGATGAAGACCCTCAAGCGTCTGTCGCGCCTGTACCCGCAGGAGCTGACCGAACACTTCATCTACCTGCCGGCCGTGAGCCTGGAAAAACTCGGCGACCACGCAGCGATGCAAGACTGGCTGGCCCAGTACGAAACTCGCCTGCGCGGCGTAGAGAAGTCCGGTCTGGTCTACAAGGCCAGCCTGCGTGAAGACCGTGAGCGTGGCGTGTGGCTGCCGGAAGTCGAACTGACCTCCCACGGTCTGTCCAGCTACGTCACCTTCAACCGCGACTTCTTCGGCAGCAACGACTACAAGACCGTCGTTTCCCTGGGCGCCCAACTGAGCACCCTGCTGGACGAAGGTGCCTACGTTCAGCGTGGCGAGCGCAAGAAAGCAGTCACAGAGTTCAAGGAAGCACTGGACTGGCTGATGGCTGAAAGCACCAAGCGTCACACCATCCAGCGATACAAAGGCCTGGGCGAAATGAACCCGGATCAGCTGTGGGAAACCACAATGGATCCAAGCGTACGCCGGATGCTCAAAGTGACCATCGAAGACGCCATCGGCGCCGACCAGATCTTCAACACCCTGATGGGTGACGCGGTCGAACCTCGCCGTGACTTCATCGAAAGCAATGCCTTGGCGGTTTCCAACCTGGATTTCTGATTCGGTACAGGTAACGGTCAATTGAAAAGCCCGCGCAAGCGGGCTTTTCTTTGCACGCTATCTAATATCGCTGAACGCTAATCTGGTAATCGCTGCGGCGGTGCTTCACCTTGTCTAGGTCCCTAATTCCAAATCTCGATCTTTCGATAACGAATGTTTTTCTGTGGGTTGAGTTGGCGGCGGGAGATGGTGAATTGGTTCTGACGGGTGGAGGTGAATAGTTGTGACAGACGCCAGTCAACTAGCGAAATTGAAAGCCGAAAACGCAAGGCTGATTGGGTTGCTCGAGGCTCACGGTATTGATTGGCACATTCCGATTGAGTCGGTTGAAACTCATGTTGTGCCCATTGTCCCTTCGAAGCAACTCAGTACTGACCGCAAGATTGCACTGTTCAGAAGCCTGTTCCGCGGAAGAAACGACGTCTACCCAATCCGCTGGGATAGCAAAGCAGGCAAGTCGGGATACGCACCGGCCTGTGCTAATGAGTGGCGGCCAGGGGTTTGTGAGAAACCGAAAATCAAGTGTGGCGATTGTGGCAACCGTCAGTTACTGCCGTTGACCGATGAGGTAATTTTTCGTCATCTGGCTGGGGAGGTAGTTGTTGGCATTTATCCTTTGCTACAGGACGACACCTGCTACTTTCTCGCCGTGGATTTTGATGAGGCCGAATGGCGTGATGATGCTCGAGCCTTCGTTCAGTCTTGTCATGAGTTGAATGTCCCGGCGTCGCTGGAGATTTCGCGATCAGGTAATGGGGCTCATGCATGGATATTCTTCGACAGTAAGGTTTCTGCCTACGATGCACGTCGTCTGGGGGCCGCGATCATCAGTCATGCTTGTGATCGTACCCGGCAATTGGCGCTGCGTTCATACGATCGATTGTTTCCAAACCAGGACTTTATGCCCAATGGTGGATTTGGGAACCTCATTGCATTGCCTCTGCAAAAGCGCGCCAGAGCCAATAACAACAGCGTATTTGTAGACGACTCGCTTCAACCTTATTCAGATCAATGGGCCTACCTGGCTTCCATCCAGCGAATGAGCCTGGCGAGTATCGAGCCGGTCATTATTCTGGCGATGGGGAATCGTGATCCGGTAGGTGTAGCGTACCTCAACGATGAGGGAGAGGCTGAACCTTGGAAAACTCCTGAGTTGAGGTCACGTAAGTTAGCTTGCCCTTTGCCGACGTCTATCACGATCACACTGGCTAATCTCGTGTATTTCGAAAAGTCGAAATTGCCACAGCCTTTGACAAACTCACTCGTCAGGCTTGCGGCCTTTCAGAATCCTGAATTCTATAAAGCCCAGGCAATGCGCATGTCGGTCTGGAATAAGCCGAGAGTTATTGGATGCGCGCAAAACTTTCCACAACATATCGCTTTGCCACGTGGTTGCCTCGATGCAGTGTTGGAACTATTTGAGGAAAACGGCATTGTCCCTTTGTTGCAGGATGAACGCTTTGAAGGCGCATCCATTGATGTGGGGTTCCTCGGCACTTTGCGCGCTGACCAAGAAGTTGCAGTCAACGCGATGCTCAATCACGACGTCGGAATTTTGTGTGCACCGACTGCATTCGGAAAAACCGTGAGTGCTGCTGCGGTGATAGCTAAACGCAGCGTTAACACATTGGTACTTGTGCACAGAACTGAATTATTGAGGCAGTGGCAGGAGCGCCTGCAGGCATTTTTAGGTGTTGGCGACGATGTGGTGGGAACCATTGGAGGTGGAAAAGCGAAACCTACAAAAGTCATTGATATTGCTGTTATGCAGTCTTTATCCCGAAAGGGTGAAATCAGTGACACGGTGAAAGACTATGGTCAGATCATCGTAGACGAGTGCCATCACGTATCAGCTGTTTCGTTCGAGGCGTTGTTGAGGAGTGCTCCAGCGCGATATGTGATTGGGCTTACAGCAACGCCAGTGCGTCGAGATGGGCAACAGCCGATCATTTTCATGCAGTGTGGTCCTGTCCGGCACTCCGCCACCCGACCGGCGAATGCCCCACATGATCTGACTGTGCTCCCCCGTTTGCTTTCCAAACCTATTGTCGTACCTGACAACTCAAAGATTCAGGATGTGTTCCGAATTGTGGCGGAGGATATTGAACGCACTGCCAGAATCGCCTCCGAGGTTGATCGTGCCTTTGGTCAAGGCAGGAAGATCTTGGTGCTGACTGAGCGTACTGAGCATGTGGCTGCTATTGAGGCTGCATTGAGGGGGCGCGTACATAACCTTTTTACACTTCATGGGCGGGTACCTAAAAAGCAGCGAATCTCCATCCTGAGCGAGCTTGACTCGCTTCCAGCCGATGCTCCACGTGTACTGGTTGCAACTGGGAAGTTGATTGGCGAGGGGTTCGATCATCCGGCATTGGATACTTTGGTGTTGGCGATGCCCATCTCCTGGAAAGGAATTCTTCAGCAATACACTGGCCGACTGCATCGGGCGCATGCTGATAAGGTTGACGTGAGAGTGATCGACTTCGTTGATGTAGGTAATGCTGCGCTGCAGAGAATGTGGGATAAGCGCCAGGCGGGATACAAGGCGATGGGTTACCGAATGGCTGATTCGCTAGCCACTATGGAACTGCTCTAGTCGGGGTTTTCTGTAAAACAGCTGATTCGTGGTCTGCACGCTTGAGAATGGTTCCGGCGTTACCAGCAGTGTTCACGGGCATGGCCAAGCCGACAATCAAGATGCCAGGTCAGATTGCGATTTGCGGCCTATGAACTGGGTTCATCTTTGTTTATGGTTTTTAGCTAGTTTATCTGTTCAGATAAACTATGTTTATTGAATAAACAAGGCTGCGCTTTTCTTACCTTCCTGGACGATTGAGCTATGCGGCGCGAAACATCTGACCACGACCAGCAACCCCTGATCGAGGCCTTCGTCGAATCGCTACAGAACGCGACGGGGACACAAATTCTTGACAGGAAGTACAACGTTCCTGGACCAGACGGCGATATTGACTTGCTGTTGAGGATCAATTCGCCCGATGGTCCATGGGATGTAGCAGTTGAAATGAAGCGAGTGATGTATCCGCGGGATGTCCGAGAAGCGGTATGGATTCTGGACCGTTATCGCTGCAATGCCGAGCGCAAAAGCAACGAGGCTGCTGTCGTCCCCATGGTTTTAGCTGAACAATTGAGCAGCGGCGCCCGTGAAGACCTAAAACGACGAGGCGTGGGTTATTACGATTCCAGCGGCTCTTTGTACTTTCGACACAATCGCTGGCTGATAAATATTGAGCGCAAGCCAAGTACGACTTCACAGAAGCAGCGTCGAGTGCCTCTGTTTACCGGAGCGCGCGAAATGGTGGTTCACGCGTTGCTTCAGACAAGGGGGGAATGGTTCACAGGGTTGGAGCTTGCTGAGACCTCCCAGACTTCAGTTTTTTCCGTTTCATCCGTTTTGCGTGAACTGGAGTTGCGAGAGTGGATTGAGGCAGACGGGAAGGGTCGTCTCCAGCGCAGACGTCTTACAAAACCAGGGGAGTTGTTAGATGCTTGGGCTGACGCTTGGCAGAAGCGCAAGGAAAGCAGATCGCGCTGGTATGTTTTCAGCTCCAATCCCAACCAGCTGCTAGACAAACTCTCCTTGAATGCTAAGGAGGCTGGGGAAAAAGACTGGGCCTTTACCGGGGCGATCGCGGCAAACAACCTTTCACCCTTGCTAACCCAGGTGGACATCGCAGAGGTGGAAATCATGCCTGGAACCAAAGAGTCTTTCGCTTACGCACTTGGTCTGAAGCCGGCGGAAAAAGGGGCTAACGTTGTGTTGGTAGAGCGCTCTGGTTCGAGCATGCTTTTTCGGCGTCATCATCCCGAATTCGAGGGCTGGTTTGCCAGTGAGTTCATTCAATATCTCGACTTGCAAGACGGACGAGGCCGTAATGCTGAGTTGGCTGCTCAGCTTCGACAAGATATTTTGAAGGTCTGAATAAATGGCACTGGCTCCTAAACCAAAAACTGCTGATGGTTACTCTGCAGACAAGACGGACGCCTGCGAGCAGGTTCTAGTGACCCTCCTTGGCGCATTCGGAACACTTAAATCCACCCTGCGCCTGGTAGGTGGATTAGTGCCGAGATACCTCACCCCAGAGTCTCATCCCGATGTTCCAGCGCACTTTGGTACATCGGATGTCGATATGGTGTTGAATCTTCAGTTAATCGCTGAGGGTGAAGGCTATGCATCCCTCGCCGAACAGCTAGAGCAGAGAGGATTTCAGCGATTCATTGAGCCAAATGGCTGGTCGTCTGGATGGCGTTGGTTTCGGCATATCTCAGAGAAAGAGTATGTACTTGTAGAGTTTCTACAGGGCGCCACAGAAGACTCTCCGGCTGGAAAATCTAAAAACGTTGACGGGGAAGCAGTATCAGCACTCGCGATTGATCATGCTGAAATCGTGCATGAATGGTACGAAGAGAGAGAAGTTACCGCCAAGTTGTTGACTGGTGGTGGCTATTCGATCGAAACAGTCCGTTATGCCGATCTGGTGGCATTTATCATTCTCAAGGCACTTGCCTTCGACGGTCGTGGTGAACCGAAGGACGCGGGGGATCTCATCCATGTATTGCGGTACTCAGGAGATCCAGCAGAAGTTGCGGCGAAATTTATTGAAAAAATCTTGTCTGCGCGCTATCCCGCCGCAGTAGAGGCCGCTATTCAGGCTTTGCAGAAAAGATTCTGCGAGGGGAACGGCGTAGAAGGTTACGAGCTCAACGGGCCGGTAGCCTATGCACAGTTCATCTACGGAAAGGGAGACGAGTTCACGGAAGAAAAAAGTCAGGCACAACGGTATGCATCGGGCTTGGTGACTGAAATTCTGATGCGCATCCGTAGTGGTGTGGCTTGAGTCTCACGCTAAGAACCGCGTAGGTATTTCGAAGCTATTTTTTTCCTTCATTCGGAGCTGTTGCCGATGAAAAAAGGCCAACGCTCAAGCGTTGGCCTTTTTTTACGTTGAATTAACCGGCAATTACGACGTCACTGCAGTCACACTCTCCAACCGATACCCATACCCATAAATAGTCAGCAACTGCCAACCCCGATCCGCGGTCAATCCCAGTTTGTTTCTCAGTCGATAGATGTGAGTATCCAGTGGCCGGGAGGAGTCCATTTCTTCGTGGGTCCAGAAGCGTTGGTAGAGGTATTCCCGCGACAGTGGCCGGCCGAGGTTGGTGAACAGGCAGCGCGCCAGTCGATATTCGCGTTCGGTCAGGACGATGGGTTTGCCGGCGCGTTTGATGGTCAGGTCAGCGTCGTCGAATACCAGGTCATTGAAGTTCAATACTTCGGTTGCCGCGGTGCGCTGTTGGCTGCGTCGACGCAGTACGGCGGTGACGCGGGCTTTCAGCTCGTTGGGGCGGAAGGGTTTGCTGACGTAGTCATCGGCGCCGGCATTCAACGCCTGGACGATGTCGCTCTCGGTATCGCGGCTGGTGAGCATGATGGCCGCCGGCGGGGCGTCCATGTGTTCGCGGGTCCATTGCAGCAGCGCGATGCCGCTGAGGTCCGGCAGTTGCCAGTCGAGGATGAGCAGGTCGTAGGTTTCCCTGCGCAGCTGACGCAGCAGATCCTCTCCCCTCTCAAAGCTGTGCAGGGCCCAGGCGTCTTCGCCCGGTTCGGCCATCTGATGGAGCGTCTGTTCCACCCGGCGCAATTCAGCCGGTTCATCGTCGAGCACTGCAATACGCATGGGCGGTGATTCCTTGGCTCTGAATACACTCCACAATGAAAGGACGATAGCTTCTCGAGTGGCGGAGTGAAAGTAAGAAGCACGCCGCTGGTCGACGTCCGCTATGATTTCAGTCATCCATCCAGACCTGTGCCCCATGAACGATTTCTCTCGCGACCGGGTATTCAAGATGAAAGAGCGTCGTCGGGAAAGCCGGGAGCCGACCCAAGTCCAGCGGCTGTTCAGGAAAATGGTCCGTGAATGGCTGTGGATAAGCGTGGTGCTGTTGCCGCTGACTGCCCTGCTTTCTTATCGCACGCAGATGAACCTGCACGATGCCACTCCTGCCCTCGGCGCTTTTCTGTCCTTCGGCCTGCTGATCTCTGTTTTGGGATTGCTGCTGTGGTTGCCTCGCCTGGCGCTCTGGGTGATGTTGGCCGGCATGGGCTGCGCGTTTTTGACCAGTGCCGGCTTGGCGGAGCAGCGCTACTGGTGGTCACCGACCCCCAGCGTTCTGGGAATGTTGTTCGGCTACCTGATCTGGAACTGGCGGCGCCTGAGCGTGGTGCTGACCTATTTCGGCTGGGAGCTGGCGAGACTCGACAGCGAACCGAAAGTCTTCCCCGAGCGCCGTCGCTCGCACTTCCCCACCGGCGACCGCCTGCGCGGCCAGGTCATCGCCCTGGAACAAGCCATCAGCCGCACACGCGATGCCCGGCGTTTCATTGCCGATGGCCTGGAGCATCTGCCCGTTGCCACGTTGATCAGCGACCCCAAGGGACAAATCCTGCTGGGCAACCGCAAGGCTCGCGCGTTGTTCAGCGCTGAACTGGTGGGCGATGACGTACTCGAGCAGTTGAAGCAACTGGGCTATCCGGCATTGGCTCAAAGCACGCCTGCGCTGTTGTCCGAATTACCGATGCTGGAATTTCGCGATATCAAGGAGCGCAGCCTGCGTCTGGAACGTGCGCCGCTGCTGCCTGTGGGCGGTGAAACACCGGTCGGTTGGCTGTTGAGTCTGACGGACCTGAGCGTCGAGCGCGAAGCGGAGGAACAGCGCAGCGTGATGCTGCGGTTCCTGTCCCATGACCTGCGAGCGCCCCATTCGGCCATCCTCGCCCTGCTCGATGTGCATCGGCATCAGGTCGGGGGCGATGCGCAATTGTTCGATCAGATCGAGTTGCAGGTGCGCCGGGCGTTGAATTTGACTGACGGCTTCGTCCAGCTAGCCAAGGCCGAATCCGACGCCTATGTGTTTCAGCCGAGCCTCTTTGCAATGGTGGTACTGGATGTGTTCGACCAGGCCTTGCCCATCGCGCAGCAGAAAGAGATCGAACTGGACCAGCAGATCGATGAGCAGGCCCAGGAAAGCCTGATCATGGCCGATCAGGCGCTGCTGACCCGGGCGATGTTCAACCTGCTGGAGAACGCGATCAAGTACAGCGCCAGCGGAACCCGCGTGAGTCTGCAGGTCAGCCGCAGTAACGGTTGGCTCACCTGCGAACTAATCGATCAAGGCAAGGGCATTGCCACCCAGGAGCTGCCTGATTTGTTCAGCCAGTACCGGCGGTTTTCCTCGGCCCAAGGGATTGATGGTGTGGGTCTTGGCCTGTCGATGGTCAAGGCCGTGGTGGACCGCCATGGGGGACGGATCGACTGCCGCAGCGTGCTCGGAGAGGGGACCTGCTTCAGTCTGCAGTTCCCTTTGTACGAAGAGTGAAACAGCCTGTTCGCGGGCATAAAAAAACCGGCTATATCAGCCGGTTTTTTTGCGCCCGAAAAAAACTTATGCACGTTTTTCCAGATTTTAGAGTTTTAAAAAATATCTAAATAAATCATGCGTTTAGAATCGAAATTGGAAACCTGTCAATAAATTGGTACACAGGTTATCCACAGAAACTCAGACGGCCACCTGATCACTGGCGGTCGGAGCCTGCGGAGCCGGTGGCAGCGAGCCCATTTCCCGCTGGGTTTGCTCGTTCCAGGCCTGCACGCGATCGTTCAGATCGGCGATGGCCCGAGGTCCGCTGCCCTCGGCATACATCGGTGCGCCGATGACCACGGTAATCACGCCCTGATTCTTGGCCCAACCGGTTTTGGGCCAGAACTTGCCGGCGTTGTGGGCGACGGGCAATACAGGCAGTTCGGCATTCACCGCCAGCGCAGATCCGCTGCGCGAGAACTTGCCAACGGTGCCGTAAGGAACGCGGGTGCCTTCCGGGAAAATCAGTACCCAGACGTTGTCCTTGAGCAGCTCGTCGCCCTTGGACGCGACTTGCTTGAGCGCGGCTTTCGGGTTGTCACGATCGATGGCGATCGGTCGCAGCATGGCCATCGCCCAGCCGAAGAACGGTACGTACAGCAGCTCGCGCTTGAGTACCTGGCTCAACGGCGAAAAATAGGCCGACAGAAAGAACGTTTCCCAGGTGCTCTGGTGATTCGACACGATCACGCAGGGCCGCTCTGGCACGTTCTCGGCGCCCTTGATTTCGTAATGGATGCCGAGGAACACCTTGCTCAACCACAAGGCGCAGCGGCACCAGTAAACGTTGATGAAGCGATAACGCGCCTTGAACGGCAGAAAGGGCGCGATAAAAAAGCTAAGGCTGCACCACAGCAGGGAGCTGGTGCCCAGCAGCAGGTAAAAGAGGAAAATTCTGATGGCCTGCAGTATCGACATGGCGACGTTTACCGTTACGGGCATTGCCCGACTGTTCAAGCGCACTCCCGAACATTCCTTGTCAGGATGTCGAAAGCGCTTTAATTGAGGATAAGTTCTGCGGCAATCGCCGCCAGATCGTCGAAAATCAAGGTGCCTGCCGGTAGGGTCTTGCCCAAAGTCTTTTCACCTTTCCCGGTCTTTACCAAAACTGGCTGAGAATCGACGGCTTTGGCGGCTTCCAGGTCACCGATACTATCGCCGACGAACCAGAGATTGGTCAGCGATACGTTGTAATGTGCGGCGATGTTTTTCAACATCCCGGGTTTTGGCTTGCGGCAATCGCAGCCATCGTCCGGCCCATGCGGGCAGTAGACGATCAGCCCGACCTCGCCACCCTTTTCCGCCACCAGCGAGCGCAAGCGATCGTGCATGGCATCCAGGGTCGCGATGTCGTAATAGCCGCGAGCGATGCCCGACTGGTTGGTAGCGACCGCTACCGTCCAGCCGGCCTTGCTCAACTGCGCGATGGCTTCGATCGAACCGGGAAGTGGAATCCACTCCTCCACCGACTTGATGTAAGCGTCGGAGTCGTAATTGATCACTCCGTCCCGATCGAGAATCAGCAGTTTCAAACAGTCTTACCCCAGCAACGAAATGTCGGCGACGCCGAGGAACAGGCCACGCAGGCGCGCCAGCAAGGCATAACGGTTGGCGCGGACATTGGCATCTTCCGCGTTGACCATCACCGCTTCGAAGAACGCATCCACCGGCTCGCGCAGGGCGGCCAGGCGAGCCAGGGACTCGCTGTACTGACGCGAAGCGGCCATCGGCTGAACCGCCTGGTCCGCCTGCTGGATCGCCGAGTACAGGGAGAACTCGTTGGCGTTGTCGAAGTACTTGGCTTCCACCACGGTCGGCACGGAGCCTTCGACCTTGCTCAGCAGGTTCGATACACGTTTGTTCACGGCGGCCAGTGCTGCGGCTTCCGGCAACTTGCGGAACGCTTGCACCGCTTGTACGCGCTGGTCGAAGTCCAGAGCAGAACCTGGCTTCAGAGCGCGTACCGACAGGTAAGTGGCAACGTCGACGCCTTCGTCTTCGTAACGGGCACGCAGGCGATCGAAGATGAACTCCAGCACCGCCTCGTTCAGACCGGCTGCCTTGACCTTGGCACCGAACGCATTCACGGCGAAGGCCACGGCGTCGTTCAGGTCCAGATCCAGTTGTTTCTCGATCAGGATGCGCAGCACGCCCAGTGCGGCACGGCGCAGGGCATACGGGTCCTTGCTGCCGGTTGGCAGCATGCCGATGCCGAAAATCCCCACCAGGGTATCGAGCTTGTCGGCGATGGCCACGGCCGCACCGGTCAGGGTGCTCGGCAGTTCAGCGCCGGCACCGCGCGGCATGTACTGCTCGTTCAGGGCCAGGGCGACGTCTTGCGGCTCGCCATCGTTGAGGGCGTAGTAGTAACCGGCGACACCTTGCATCTCCGGGAACTCGCCGACCATTTCGGTCGCCAGGTCGCACTTGGACAGCAAGCCGGCACGCGCGGCCCACGAAGCGTTGCCGCCGATGCGCGCGGCAATATAAGCAGCGAGTTTGGAAACGCGCTCGGCCTTGTCATAGACGCTGCCGAGTTTTTCCTGGAACACCACGTTCTGCAGACGCTGGTTGAAGTCTTCCAGCTTCTGCTTCTTGTCCTGCTTGAAGAAGAACTCGGCGTCGGTCAGACGTGGGCGAACCACTTTCTCGTTACCGGCGATGATCTGCTGCGGGTCCTTGCTCTCGATGTTGGCCACGGTGATGAAGCGTGGCAGCAACTTGCCGTCGACATCCAGCAGGCAGAAGTACTTCTGGTTGTCCTGCATGGTGGTGATCAGGGCTTCTTGCGGCACATCGAGGAAGCGCTCTTCGAACGAGCACACCAGCGGCACAGGCCACTCGACCAGCGCGGTCACTTCATCGAGCAAGTCCGGCGGCACGATCGCGGTGCCTTCCTGACGGGTAGCCAGTTCTTCGGTGCGCTTGCTGATGATGTCGCGACGCTCGTTGGCGTCGGCCAGCACGTAGGCGGCACGCAGGTCGGCCAGGTAGCTGGACGGCGAACCGATACGCACGTTTTCCGGGTGATGGAAACGGTGACCGCGGGAGTCGCGACCGGCCTTCTGAGCGAGGATGGTGCAGTCGATGACCTGGTCACCGAGCAGCATCACCAGCCATTGGGTCGGACGAACGAACTCTTCCTTGCGCGCGCCCCAGCGCATGCGCTTTGGAATCGGCAGGTCGTTGAGGGAGTCTTCGACGATGGTCGGCAGCAGGCTGGCGGTCGGCTTGCCGGCGATGCTCTGGCTGTAGCGCAGTTTCGGACCGCTCTGGTCGATTTCGCTCAGGTCGACACCGCACTTCTTGGCGAAGCCCAATGCTGCTTGCGTTGGATTGCCTTCGGCATCGAAGGCGGCCTGACGTGGCGGGCCGTCCAGGTTGATGCTGCGATCCGGCTGCTGGGTGGCCAGCGCGGTGATCAGCACGGCCAGACGACGCGGCGCGGCGTAGACGGTTTTGGTCTCGTAGTTCAGGCCGGCGGCTTGCAGGCCCTTGTCGATACCGGCAAGGAACGCCTCGGCCAGGGTGTTCAGGGCTTTGGGTGGCAGTTCTTCAGTGCCCAGTTCAACCAGAAAATCCAGAGCACTCATTGTGCAGCCTCCAGCTTGGCCAGTACTTCGTCACGCAGGTCCGGGGTCGCCATCGGGAAGCCCAGCTTGGCGCGCGCCAGCAGGTAGGCTTGCGCAACGGAACGCGCCAGGGTGCGAACACGCAGGATGTATTGCTGACGCGCAGTCACGGAAATCGCCCGGCGCGCATCCAGCAGGTTGAAAGTATGGGAGGCCTTCAACACCATTTCGTAGCTCGGCAACGGCAGCGGCTGGTCGAGTTCGATCAGGCGCTTGGCTTCGCTTTCATAGAAGTCGAACAGTTCGAACAGCTTCTCGACGTTGGCGTGTTCGAAGTTGTAGGTCGACTGCTCCACTTCGTTCTGGTGGAACACGTCGCCGTAGGTCACCTTGCCGAACGGACCGTCGGCCCAGACCAGGTCGTAGACCGAATCCACGCCCTGCAGGTACATGGCCAGACGTTCCAGGCCGTAGGTGATCTCGCCGGTCACCGGGTAGCACTCGATGCCGCCGGCTTGCTGGAAGTAAGTGAACTGCGTCACTTCCATGCCGTTGAGCCAGACTTCCCAGCCCAGACCCCACGCGCCGAGCGTCGGCGATTCCCAGTTGTCTTCGACGAAGCGGATGTCATGCACCAATGGGTCCAGGCCCACGTGCTTGAGGGAGCCCAGGTACAGTTCCTGGAAATTGTCCGGGTTCGGCTTCAGGACCACCTGGAACTGGTAGTAGTGCTGCAGACGGTTCGGGTTTTCGCCGTAGCGGCCGTCAGTCGGGCGGCGGCTTGGCTGCACGTAGGCGGCGTTCCAGGTTTCCGGGCCGATGGCGCGCAGGAATGTAGCGGTGTGGAAAGTGCCGGCGCCTACTTCCATATCGTAGGGCTGAAGTACCACACAACCTTGCTCGGCCCAGTATTGCTGCAGGGCGAGGATCAAGTCTTGGAAGGTACGCACGGCTGGCGTAGGCTGGCTCACGAAATTCACCTGTTTCTTGGGCTGCGATTTAAAGAGCGGGAGTATACCCGATTCGTTGCTGCGCACGCCCCCTGGAGCCTTATGCCACGCTGCTTTTGGTGTTCCGAAGATCCGCTGTACATGGCTTATCACGATCAGGAGTGGGGCACGCCGCTACGCGATGCGCAGGGTTTGTTCGAGTTGCTTTTGCTCGAAGGGTTCCAGGCCGGGCTTTCCTGGATCACCGTGCTGCGCAAACGCGAGCACTATCGCCAGGTGATGTTCGGCTTCGATGTGCAGCGCGTGGCGCAGATGAGCGACGCGGAAATCGATGAATTGATGCTCGATCCGGGCATCATCCGCAATCGCCTCAAGCTCAATGCGGCCCGACGCAATGCTCAGGCCTGGATGGCGCTGGAGGACCCGGTGGCGTTTCTCTGGTCCTTCGTCGGCGGTGTGCCGAAGATCAATCACTTCAAGGATCGCAGCGAAGTGCCGGCCGTCACGCCCGAGGCGGTGGACATGAGCAAGGGCCTGAAAAAGGCCGGCTTCACTTTCGTCGGGCCGACCATTTGCTACGCGTTGATGCAGGCCTCGGGCATGGTCATGGACCACACGCAGGATTGCGACCGCTACGCGATGCTGGCGAACGGCGGTTAGAATAGCCGCCTCGCGCACAGCACAAGATCAGGAGTGACCTGTGGATAAGTTTAAAGGCGCCTTGCTGGTAGGCGCTCTGCGGCTGTTTGCCCTGCTTCCGTGGCGGGCAGTGCAGGCCGTTGGCTCAGCCATTGGCTGGTTGATGTGGAAAACCCCTAATCGTTCGCGCGATGTGGTGCGGATCAACCTCGCCAAGTGCTTTCCGGACATGGACCCCGCCGAACGCGAGCGCCTGGTCGGCCAGAGCCTGAAAGACATCGGCAAATCCCTGACCGAAAGCGCCTGCGCCTGGATCTGGCCGGCCCAGCGCTCCATCGATCTGGTGCGCGAAGTCGAAGGCCTCGACGTATTGAAGGATGCTCTCGCCTCCGGCAAAGGCGTCGTCGGCATCACCAGCCACCTGGGCAATTGGGAAGTGCTCAACCACTTCTATTGCAGCCAGTGCAAACCGATCATTTTCTACCGCCCGCCCAAGCTCAAGGCTGTGGATGAATTGCTGCAGAAGCAGCGGGTGCAATTGGGCAACAAAGTGGCGGCCTCTACCAAGGAAGGCATCCTCAGCGTCATCAAGGAAGTGCGCAAAGGTGGTGCAGTGGGTATTCCCGCTGACCCGGAACCGGCCGAATCCGCCGGTATTTTCGTGCCGTTCTTCGCTACCCAGGCCCTGACCAGCAAGTTCGTACCGAACATGCTCGCAGGCCATAAGGCGGTCGGCGTGTTCCTGCATGCCCTGCGCCTGCCGGACGGTTCGGGCTACAAAGTGATTCTGGAAGCGGCGCCCGAGGCCATGTACAGCACCGATACCGCCACTTCCTGCGCGGCCATGAGCCAGGTAGTCGAGCGTTATGTGCGGGCGTATCCGAGCCAGTACATGTGGAGCATGAAGCGCTTCAAGAAGCGTCCTCCGGGAGAGGAGCGCTGGTACTGAGTCGATTGGCATGATCTGTGGATAATTCTTTGGCGGGGTTATCCACAACCGTTCACTGAAGGGCGCAATAGATGTCCGAACAACGCAAATCCTTTCGCATCAAGATCAGTCACGAGAGCTTTGGCGAATGCCTGGGCCAGACGCGAAATCTTTCGACCACCGGGGTCTACGTCAAGCATCCAGCCTTGGCGGCATTGCCCAGAGGCGCGGTTGTTTACGGGCAGGTCCAGGACTTACCCACAGGCGCGCCGCAGGTGAAGATGGAGGTTGTGCAGGTGGATGCCGAAGGGATTGGCCTGCGTTATCTCTAAACAGCTATCAGTGTGCCTGACGGTCGAGTTTCTTCAGGAACACAGTCATTTCCTTCTCGGCCTGCTTGTCGCCATGGGCTTGCGCGGCTTGCAGGCCTTTCTCCCAGGCCGAGCGCGCGGCGTCATGCTCCGCCAGCGCCAGATGGGCCTTTCCCAGCAGTTTCCAGGCCGCCGAATACTTCGGATCGAGCTCGACGCAGCGCTGCAAATGTTCCACAGCCTTGGCGTTTTCCCCCAGATCCAGATAGCCCTTGCCCAGGCCGAAGCGCAGCAATGGGTTATCCACACCCTTGGCGAGCATTTTTTCCAGCGATTCGATCATGGTGGGGTCCTTGTTTGGGGCGTTCACAAAACCTGTGGGAGCGGGCTTGCCCGCGAAGAGGCTCGCCCAATCACCGCAAAATCGGGATCAGAAGAAGCTCAATCCCACATGGAACAGCTTTTCCACATCGCGAATATGCTTTTTATCCACAAGGAACAGGATCACATGGTCCCCGGTCTGGATCACCGTGTCGTCGTGGGCAATGATCACTTCTTCATCGCGGATGATCGCGCCGATGGTGGTGCCCGGCGGCAGGCCGATGTTTTCGATGGCCTTGCCGATCACCTTGCTCGATTTCGCGTCACCGTGGGCGATGGCCTCGATGGCTTCCGCCGCGCCCCGGCGCAATGAGTGCACGCTGACGATATCGCCACGCCGCACGTGGGCCAGCAAGGTGCCGATGGTTGCCAGCTGCGGGCTGATGGCGATGTCGATATCGCCGCCCTGGATCAGGTCGACGTAAGCCGGGTTGTTGATGATGGTCATCACCTTCTTCGCGCCCAGGCGCTTGGCCAAGAGCGAGGACATGATGTTCGCCTCGTCGTCGTTGGTCAGGGCCAGGAAGATGTCCGCGTCGGCGATGTTCTCTTCCATCAGCAAGTCGCGGTCCGAGGCGCTGCCTTGCAGCACCACCGTGCTGTCGAGGTGATCGGAGAGATGGCGACAGCGCGCCGGGTTCATCTCGATGATCTTCACCTGGTATCGGCTTTCGATGGCCTCGGCCAGTCGCTCGCCGATCTGCCCGCCGCCGGCGATGACGATGCGCTTGTAGGTCTCGTCGAGGCGGCGCATTTCACTCATGACCGCGCGGATGTTGGCGCGGGCGGCGATGAAAAACACCTCGTCGTCCGCTTCGATCACCGTATCGCCTTGAGGCAGGATCGGCCGGTCACGCCGGAAAATCGCCGCGACGCGGGTTTCGACATTGGGCATGTGCTCGCGCAGCTGGCGCAGTTGCTGGCCCACCAGCGGCCCGCCGTAGTACGCCCGCACCGCCACCAGTTGCGCCTTGCCTTCGGCGAAGTCGATCACCTGCAAGGCGCCCGGATGCTGAATCAGGCGCTTGATGTAGTTGGTGACCACTTGCTCCGGGCTGATCAGCACGTCCACCGGAATCGCTTCGTTATCGAACAACTCATCGGCGCGGGTCAGGTACGCGGCTTCGCGCACCCGGGCGATTTTCGTCGGCGTGTGGAACAGGGTGTGGGCGACCTGGCAGGCGACCATGTTGGTTTCGTCGCTGTTGGTCACCGCGACCAGCATGTCGGCATCATCGGCGCCGGCCTGGCGCAGCACGCTCGGGATCGAGCCGCGACCCTGGATGGTGCGGATGTCCAGGCGGTCGCCGAGGTCGCGCAGGCGCTCGCCGTCGGTGTCGACCACCGTGATGTCGTTCGCTTCGCTCGCCAGGTGTTCGGCCAGCGAACCCCCCACCTGCCCTGCACCAAGGATGATGATTTTCATCCAGTCACTCCATTGAATCCGTTTAACCGCGCGCGGCGGCGATCTTGATCAGCTTGGCGTAATAGAAACCGTCGTGTCCGCCTTCCTGGGCCAGCAACTGGCGGCCGTGAGGCTGTTTGATGCCCGCTGCGGTGGCGAGGTCCAGCTCACGGGCTCCCGGCGTGCGGGCGAGGAACGCCTCAATGACTTCGGTGTTCTCGGTCGGCAAGGTGGAGCATGTGGCGTAGAGCAGGATGCCGCCGACCTCCAGGGTTTTCCACATGGCGTCGAGCAACTCGCCTTGCAGCAGCGCCAGCGCGGCGATGTCATCGGGCTGGCGGGTGAGCTTGATGTCCGGGTGACGGCGAATCACCCCGGTGGCCGAGCACGGCGCGTCCAGCAGGATGCGCTGGAACGGTTTGCCATCCCACCAGGCCTGAGTGTCGCGGCCGTCGGCGGCGATCAGTTCGGCGTTCAGGCCCAGGCGATCGAGGTTCTCCCGTACCCGCACCAGCCGCTTGGCTTCCAGGTCCACCGCCACCACGCCGGCCAGTGCCGGCTGGGCTTCGAGGATGTGGCAAGTCTTGCCGCCCGGCGCACAGCAGGCATCCAGCACACGCTGGCCTGGCGCGAGGTCGAGCAGATCGGCCGCCAGTTGCGCGGCTTCGTCCTGCACGCTGATCCAGCCGTCGGCGAAACCGGGCAGGCTGCGCACGTCGGTGGCGGCCTCGAGGATGATGCCGTCGCGGCTATACACGCATGGGCTGGCAGTGATGCCCGCCGCGACCAGCAATTGCAGATAGGCATCGCGAGCATGATGGCGGCGGTTGACCCGCAGGATCATCGGCGGGTGCGCGTTGTTCGCCGCGCAAATCGCTTCCCACTGCTCAGGCCAGAACGCCTTCAGGGATTTTTGCAGCCAGCGCGGGTGAGCGGTGCGCACCACTGGATCGCGCTCCATCTCCGCAAACAGGGCTTCGCTTTCCCGTTGGGCGCGGCGCAGTACGGCATTGAGCAGGGCTTTGGCCCAGGGCTTTTTCAACTTGTCGGCGCAACCGACGGTTTCGCCGATGGCGGCATGGGCCGGCACGCGGGTGTAGAGCAATTGGTAGAGGCCGACCAGCATCAGCGCCTCGACATCGGCGTCTGCGGCCTTGAATGGCTTCTGCAGCAACTTGGCCGCCAGCTCCGACAGGCGCGGCTGCCAGCGCGCGGTGCCGAATGCCAGGTCCTGGGTGAAACCGCGATCACGGTCCTCGACCTTTTCCAACTGCGTCGGCAGCGAACTGTTGAGTGAGGCTTTGCCGCTGAGGACGGCGGCCAGTGCCTTGGCGGCGGCCAGACGTGGATTCATTGACCGAGCACCGTGCCGATGGCGAATTTCTCGCGACGGCTGTTGAACAGGTCGCTGAAGCTCAGGGCCTTGCCGCCGGGCAATTGCAGGCGGGTCAGGCACAGCGCCTGCTCACCGCAGGCGACGATCAGGCCTTCCTTGCTGGCGCCGATGATTTCCCCGGGGCCGCCCTTGCCGTCTGCGAGGCTGGCGGCCAGGACTTTCAGGGCTTCGCCATTCAGCGTGCTGTGGGTGATCGGCCATGGGTTGAAGGCGCGCACCAGTCGCTCCAGTTCGACCGCCGGGCGGGACCAGTCGATGCGTGCTTCGTCCTTGTTCAGTTTGTGTGCGTAGGTGGCGAGGCTGTCGTCCTGCACTTCGCCTTCCAGAGTCCCGGCAGCGAGGCCGGCAATTGCCTGGATTACGGCGGGCGGGCCCATCTGCGCGAGACGATCGTGCAGGCTGCCGCCAGTGTCTTCGGCGCTGATCGGCGTGATGACTTTCAGCAGCATCGGACCGGTGTCGAGGCCGGCTTCCATGCGCATCACGGTCACGCCGCTTTCGGCGTCACCGGCTTGCACGGCGCGCTGGATCGGCGCCGCACCGCGCCAGCGTGGCAGCAGGGAGGCGTGGCTGTTGATGCAACCCAGGCGCGGAATATCCAGCACCACTTGCGGCAGAATCAGGCCGTAGGCGACCACCACCATCAAGTCCGGTTTCAGCGCGGCCAGCTCAGCCTGAGCCTCTTCATTGCGCAGGGTCGGCGGTTGCAGCACCGGGATGTCGTGCTCCAGTGCCAACTGCTTGACCGGGCTCGGCATCAGCTTCTGCCCACGACCTGCCGGGCGATCCGGTTGGGTGTAGACCGCGACGATCTCGTAAGGGCTGCTCAGCAGGGCCTTGAGGTGTTCGGCGGCGAATTCCGGGGTGCCGGCAAAGACAATGCGCAGTGGCTCGGTCATGGGTGGCTCTCTATTGCAAAGCTTCTTGAAAAGAAAAAGGCTTGCCGCGGCAAGCCTTTGAAGAGGGGCATCAGGCGTTCTGGCGGTGAAGCTTTTCCAGTTTCTTCTTGATGCGGTCGCGTTTGAGCGTGGACAGGTAATCGACGAACAATTTGCCGTTCAGGTGGTCGCATTCATGCTGGATGCATACGGCGAGCAGGTCTTCGGCGATCAATTCGTAAGGCTTGCCGTCGCGGTCCAGTGCCTTGACCTTGACCCGTTGCGGGCGATCGACGTTTTCGTAGAAACCCGGTACCGAAAGGCAGCCTTCCTGATACTGGCCCATGTCTTCGGTCAGGGGTTCGAGCTCGGGGTTGATGAACACTCTCGGTTCGGTGCGGTCTTCGGAAAGGTCCATCACGACAATGCGTTTGTGGACGTTGACCTGGGTCGCGGCGAGGCCGATGCCTGGAGCCTCATACATTGTTTCAAACATGTCATCGACCAGCTGACGCACTTCGTCGTCCACTACGTCCACCGGTTTGGCGATGGTGCGCAGGCGCGAGTCAGGGAATTCGAGGATGTTCAAAATGGCCATAAGCTTGAGGACTGCACGTGTGAGATATGGTCGGATCGGCGCCTGGCGAGTCCGAAGATGCAGGCTACCGTTGTAAAACGTAGCTCCCTTCTTCTCATAAGCAAGGCGGGAGCGAGCCACTGACGGCTCTGGCGTTTCACGCGAACGGACATAATAAAGGGATTCACCGCATGAGGAAATCACTACTCGCCCTGCTCCTTCTGGTCTCGGCCGGTTGGGCACACGGGCAAGTGCAACTCAAGGAAGGTTTTCCACAGCAATACACGGTGGTCTCGGGGGACACGCTCTGGGGCATCTCGGGAAAATTCCTCCGCGAACCTTGGCAATGGCCACAGTTGTGGCAGGCCAATCCACAAATCGAAAACCCCAATCTCATCTATCCCGGCGATACGCTCTCGCTGGTCTACGTCAATGGTCAGCCACGCCTGACCCTCGATCGCGGCGCGTCGCGCGGCACCATCAAGCTTTCCCCCAGAGTGCGCAGCAGCCCGGTGGCCGATGCCATTCCGAGCATTCCGCTCAAATCCATCAACAGCTTTCTGCTGAGCAACCGCATCATTAACAAGGTCGAGGATTTCGACCAGGCGCCGTACATCGTGGCCGGCGATGCTGAACGCGTGCTCAGCGGCATGGGTGACCGCATCTTCGCCCGTGGCCACTTCGACATGGCGCAGCCGGTCTACGGCATCTTCCGCCAGGGCAAGGTCTACACCGATCCGCAGACCCAGGAGTTTCTGGGGATCAACGCCGATGACATCGGCGGCGGCGAGATTGTCGCCACCGAGGGTGACGTCGCCACCCTGGCCCTGCAGCGCACGACCCAGGAAGTGCGCCTCGGCGATCGTCTGTTCAGCAGCGAGGAGCGCTCGATCAACTCGACCTTCATGCCCAGCGCCCCGAAAGCCCCGGTCGAAGGCTTGATCATCGATGTGCCCCGTGGCGTTACCCAGATCGGTGCGCTGGATGTGGTCACGCTGAACAAGGGCCAGCGCGATGGCCTGGTCGAAGGCAATGTGTTGGCGGTGATGAAAACCGGTGAAACCGTACGTGACCGGATCAGCGGCCAGCCGGTGAAGATTCCCGATGAGCGCGCGGGGCTTCTGATGGTGTTCCGCACCTACGACAAGCTCAGCTACGGGCTGGTGCTCAACGCCTCGCGCTCGCTGGCGGTGATGGACAAGGTACGAAATCCGTAAGCACGCTTCACAAGTTACCAACAGAGTTATCCACAGCTTATGCCCGCCTGGATGGGGGCTTATAACGATCAAGGATGATCCATGTCGCCATCTGCTGTTGCACCGGTTTCCCCCGCGGAACTGGAAGCTCGTCTACGTCTGCACCGCTTGCCGGACATCGGTCCGGCGCGGTTCAAAAAACTGCTCGAAGCCTTCGGCTCGGCGTCCAAGGCTATCAGTGCACCGGCCAGTGCCTGGCGGGCGCTGGGTTTGCCGCTGAGTTGTACGGAGGCTCGGCGTTGTCCCGACGTTCGCGATGGCGCCAGCCATGCGCTGGCCTGGCTGGAGCGTCCGGCCCAGCATTTACTGATGTGGGACCAGCCTGACTACCCTGCTCTCCTGGCGGAAATCAGCGACGCACCGCCCCTGCTGTTCGTGGCGGGCGACCCCGGGATTCTGGAAAAACCGCAGCTGGCGATGGTCGGCAGTCGTCGCGCTTCACGGCCGGGTATGGACACCGCCGCCGCGTTTTCCCGCAGTCTGGCCAGTGGCGGTTTTGTGATCACCAGCGGTCTCGCCCTGGGCATCGATGCCGCTGCCCATCAGGCGGCATTGGATGTCGGTGGACAGACTATCGGCGTGCTGGGCACGGGCATTGAAAAGTTTTATCCACAGCGCAATCGTCGACTGGCCGACGCGATGATCGCCTCGGGCAGCGCGGTGGTTTCCGAGTTCCCGCTGGACGCCTGCCCCAGCGCCAGCAATTTTCCGCGACGCAATCGCATCATCAGCGGTTTGTCCCTGGGGGTGCTGGTGGTGGAAGCCAGTGTCGCCAGCGGCTCGTTGATTACCGCGCGGCTGGCGGCGGAGCAGGGTCGCGAGGTGTATGCGATTCCAGGTTCGATTCATCACCCGGGCGCCAAGGGTTGTCATCAGCTGATCCGCGATGGCGCCGCCCTGGTGGAAACCGTCGAACATATCCTCGAAGCCCTGCGCGGCTGGCAGCAGGCGTCCTTCTCCCCTGCGCCGGTCAAGGCTGCGCGCCATCCATTGCTGGCGCTGCTCCACGCCGCTCCCCACACCAGTGAAGCCTTGGCTGATGCCAGTGGCTGGGCGCTGTCCAAAGTGCTGTCGGCGCTGACTGAACTGGAGATGGAAGGCAGCGCCATCTGCGAAAACGGGCGATGGATTGCGCGGGTGAGCTAGGTTTTATAAACAAGATCGGTAAACTGCGCAGAGCCTTATTCTGGAGAGTTTATTCATGGTCAACAGTTGGCGTGTGCAACAAGCCGCACGAGCTATTCGCGCCGGGGCGGTGCTTGCCTACCCAACCGAAGCTGTCTGGGGTCTGGGTTGCGACCCATGGGACGAAGAGGCAGTGGAGCGTTTGTTGCTGATCAAGGGCCGGTCTCCCGAAAAGGGTCTGATTCTGGTCGCGGACAACATTCGCCAGTTCGACTTCCTGTTCGAGGACTTCCCTGAACTATGGATGGACCGCATGGCCAGCACCTGGCCAGGGCCGAACACCTGGCTGGTGCCGCACCAGGACCTGTTGCCCGAGTGGATTACCGGTGTGCATGACACGGTGGCCCTGCGGGTCAGCGATCATCCGCAAGTGCGCGAGTTGTGCGCGCTGGTCGGGCCGCTGGTATCGACCTCCGCCAACCCCCAGGGCCGCCCGGCGGCGCGCACGCGGCTTCGCGTCGAGCAGTATTTCCGCGGCGAGGTGGATATGGTGCTGGGCGGGATGCTGGGTGGGCGCAAGAATCCGAGTGTGATTCGGGATCTGGCGACCGGCCGGGTTGTGCGCCCGGATTAAGACCGCATTATCGTTTTTCGCGGGCAAGCCTCGCTCCTACAGTTCCAGGTCGTACACCCATCGTGCGAACGACCGAAAACTGTAGGAGCGAGGCTTGCCCGCGAAGGCGTCCTCAAGGCAGAAGAACAACCGACCCAGTCGTACGCCGCGCCGAAAGCTCAGTCTGCGCCTTCGCCGCATCCGCCAGCGCAAACCGCTGACTGATATCCACCGTCAACTTGCCGCTGATGATCATCTCGAACAGCTCATCGGCCATGCGCTGCAGATTCTCGGCATTGTTGGCGTAAGTCCCCAGCGTCGGCCGAGTAACATACAGCGAGCCCTTCGCCGCCAGAATCCCCAGGTTCACCCCATCCACCGCGCCGGACGCATTGCCGAAGCTCACCACCAGTCCCCGCGGCTGAACGCTGTCCAGGGACGTCAGCCAGGTGTCCTTGCCGACGCCGTCGTACACCACCTGGACCTTCTTGCCGTCGGTCAACTCCAGCACCCGTTGAGCCACGTTTTCGTGGCTGTAGTCGATGGTCGCCCAGGCGCCGTTGGCCTTGGCCAGCGCGGCTTTCTCCGCCGAGCTTACGGTGCCGATCAATTTTACGCCCAGAGCCTTGGCCCACTGACAGGCCAGGGAGCCGACACCGCCGGCAGCGGCGTGGAACAGAACGGTTTCGCCACCCTTGAGTTCGTAGGTCTGACGCAGCAGGTACTGCACGGTCAAGCCCTTGAGCATGACCCCGGCGGCCTGTTCGAAGCTGATGGCGTCCGGCAGCTGTACCAGATTGGCCTCGGGCAGAACGTGCAGCTCGCTGTAGGCGCCCAACGGGCCGCTGCCATAGGCCACGCGATCACCGACCTTGAACCGGGTGACTTCGCTGCCGATCGCCTCGACCACGCCAGCCCCTTCCGAGCCCATGCCCGATGGCAGGGACGGTGGCGGATACAGTCCGCTGCGGTAATAGGTATCGATGAAGTTCAGGCCAATGGCCTTGTTGCTCACACGCACTTCCTTCGGGCCGGGCGCGGCGGGCTGGTAATCCACATACTCAAGCACTTCGGGGCCGCCATGGGCACGGAACTGGATACGCTTTGCCATCTGCTCTCTCCTGAGGTCGATTTACCAAGCGCCCTATCGAACTCCTAAGCTTGATCTTCGTCAACTGCGACGCGGCGAGGTGCAGTGTTATCCTGTGCAGCAATTTGCCGCCGGCTTTTAGAACGCCGTGTAGCTTTGCCCGATCCAAGGTGATGACATGACTACCCGCACCGAGGCCGTAAAAGCCTACCTGCTCGACCTGCAAGACCGTATCTGCGCTGCGCTGGAAGCCGAAGACGGCGGCACGCGTTTCGTCGAAGACGCCTGGACCCGGCCTGCCGGCGGTGGCGGACGTACGCGGGTGATCGAAAACGGTACGGTCATCGAAAAGGGCGGCGTCAACTTTTCCCACGTGTTCGGCAGCGGCCTGCCGCCGTCCGCCAGCGCCCACCGGCCGGAACTGGCCGGGCGTGGCTTCGAAGCCCTGGGCGTGTCGCTGGTGATTCACCCGCACAACCCGCACGTC
This sequence comes from Pseudomonas sp. SDO55104_S430, assembly GCF_054070595.1. NCBI lineage: Bacteria > Pseudomonadati > Pseudomonadota > Gammaproteobacteria > Pseudomonadales > Pseudomonadaceae > Pseudomonas > Pseudomonas sp. SDO55104_S430. The sequence continues at coordinate 76,398 of NZ_JBSVXG010000007.1, forward strand.
CCGACTTCCCACGCCAACGTGCGATTCTTCATCGCCGAAAAAGAAGGCGAAGAGCCGGTCTGGTGGTTTGGCGGCGGTTTCGACCTGACTCCCTACTACGGCAACGTCGACGACTGCGTGCACTGGCACCGCGTCGCCGAACAGGCCTGCGCGCCGTTCGGTCCGGACGTCTACTCGCGCTACAAGGCCTGGTGCGACAGCTATTTCCACATCAAGCATCGCCACGAGCCCCGGGGCATCGGCGGCCTGTTCTTCGATGACCTGAACGAGTGGGACTTCGACACCAGTTTCGCCTTCATGCGCGCCATCGGTGACGCCTACATCGATGCGTACCTGCCGATCGTGCAGCGCCGCAAGCACGACGCCTTCACGGCCCAGCAGCGTGAATTCCAGGAATTCCGCCGTGGCCGTTATGTCGAGTTCAACCTGGTGTACGACCGCGGGACCTTGTTCGGCCTGCAATCGGGCGGTCGCACCGAGTCGATCCTCATGTCCCTGCCGCCGCAAGTGCGCTGGGGCTATGACTGGAAAGCCGAACCCGGCAGCGAAGAAGCGCGCCTGACCGAATACTTCCTGCAAGACCGCGACTGGTTGGCTGAGGCCTGAACGAGGATTGTTGATGGACCGCTACGTTGTTTTCGGTAACCCGATTGGCCACAGCAAGTCGCCACTGATTCACCGCTTGTTCGCCGAACAGACTGTGCAGCAACTGGACTACAGCGCCTCGCTGGCGCCGCTCGATGGTTTTACCGACTTTGCCCGGGCGTTTTTCCTCGAAGGACGCGGCGCGAATGTGACCGTGCCGTTCAAGGAAGAAGCCTTCCGCCTGGCTGACAGCCTGACCGCACGCGCGCAACGGGCCGGCGCGGTGAACACCCTGAGCAAGCTCGCCGACGGCACCTTGCTGGGCGACAACACCGACGGCGCGGGCCTGGTTCGCGATTTGACGGTCAATGCCGGCTTCAGCCTGGCGGGCAAACGCATTTTGCTGCTCGGTGCCGGCGGCGCGGTGCGCGGTGCGCTGGAACCTTTGCTCGCCGAACAGCCGGCGTCGGTGATCATCGCCAACCGCACCGTGGACAAGGCCGAGCTGCTGGCGGAACTGTTCAGCGACCTGGGTCCGGTATCGGCCAGCGGCTACGACTGGCTGGAAGAATCGGTCGACCTGATCATCAACGCCACGTCCGCCAGCCTGTCCGGTGATGTTCCACCGATTGCCGGCAGCCTGATCGAACCGGGCAAAACGGTCTGCTACGACATGATGTACGGCAAGGAACCGACCTCGTTCTGCCGCTGGGCCAGCGAACAGGGCGCGGCGGTGTCGATGGATGGTCTTGGGATGTTGGCCGAACAGGCGGCGGAAGCCTTCTTCCTGTGGCGCGGCGTGCGCCCGGATACGGCGCCGGTGCTGGCCGAATTGCGCCGCCAACTAGCCGCGTAACACCCATCTCCTGTAGGAGCGAGCACGCTCGCGATGGTCGTCAACGATAACGCTGGGGGTCTGGCTTCCCGCGGTGTCTGTGCGTTCATCGCGAGCGTGCTCGCTCCTACAGGGGGCAGCGTTTCAATCTTCGAAGCGGATCGGGCATTTCTCCGCCCCTTCCAGCTTGCGCAATTCCTCCACCACCTGCGGCCGCGCCCGGCGCAGGGTCAGGCTGCGATCCTGACGCAGCAACCGCCGCGCCTCCTGATGCAGCATCTCCACCCCTGAATAGTCGATGAAGTTGATCTGCTGCGCCTCGATCACCACCCGCGCGCCGTGCATGCGTTGCAACCGCACTTGCAGGTAATGGCTGGCGCCGAAAAAGATCGAACCGCCCACCCGCAGAATGTCCTCGTCGCCATCGCGCACATGCTGTACCCGTGGTTGCGAGGTGCGCTTGAGGTAGAAGAACAGCGACGCCAGGACGCCGGCATAGATTGCCGTCTGCAATTCCAGCAAGAGCGTGGCGGTGCAGGTCAGGGTCATGACCACGAATTCGGCGCGACTGACCCGCAGCAACGCGCGAATGCCGCGATGGTCAACCAGGCCCCAGGCGATCAGCAGAATGCTGCCGGCCATGGCCGGGATCGGGATGTGCTCGATCAACTGCGCGCCGAACACGGCGAACAGCGCCACCCACATCGCCGAAAAGATCCCCGCCATGGGTGAGCAGGCCCCCGCTTCGTAGCTCAGACCCGAGCGGGTGAAGGAGCCGGCTGACAGAGATCCGGAGAAAAACGCACCGATGATGTTGGACAAGCCCTGGGCGCGGACTTCCTGGTTGGCGTCGAGTAATTGCTGCGAACGTGCCGAGATCGAGCGGGCGATCGACAGGCTGGTGACCAACCCGAGCATGCCCACGGCCACTGCACTGGGCAGCAGGCGCAGGATCAGCTCGAGGTCCAGCGGCAGCGGGCTGAAGGGTGGCAGCCGGCCGACGAAGGCGCTGACCAATGCCACGTGACCGAACATCGACGGCCACAGCCACACCAGCAGCGAGGCCATTACGAGAGTGATCAACAGCGTTGGCCAGCGCGGCAGCCACAACTTGAGGAGCATGCCCACCACTACCGTCGCCAATCCCAGCAACAGCGAAGGCTTGTCGATCTCAGCGAGGTGCCTGAACAGCGTGATGAAGCTGTCCAGCGCGGTGGCCTGGCTTGGCAGGTCCAGCCCCATCAGGTTGGGCAACTGGCCGATGGCGATCACCACCGCTGCGCCCAAGGTGAAGCCGAGCACCACGGAGTGGGAGACGAAGTTCACCAGCGCACCGAAGCGCAGCATTCCCAGCAACCATTGGAAAATGCCGGCCAGGAAGGTCAGCAACAGAATCAGGGTGACGTAGTCCTGCGACGCCGGTACGGCCAGGGGACTGACGCTGGCGTATAGAACAATGGAAATCGCCGCCGTAGGACCGCAGATCAAATGCCACGACGAGCCCCACAGGCACGCGATCAAGACCGGAATGATCGCCGCATACAGGCCGTACTCCGGCGGGAGACCGGCGATCAGGGCGTAGGCAATGGATTGCGGCAACGCGAGAATGGCGCCACTCAAGCCGACGATCAGGTCGCGGCCGACACTGCTGCGGGTTTGGCGGGGCAACCAGCTGAGAAAAGGGAAGAGTGAATGGCGGCTGGGCAGGGCCATGGGTCCTCTCGGTTGGGGGTTTTACAAAAGGGTATCAGGACATCACTTGTGGGAGCGGGCTTGCTCGCGAATGCGGTGTGTCAGCCAGCGATATTTTGACTGACAG